>RFJS01000144.1 GCA_003694825.1 Verrucomicrobiota bacterium
CCCAATCGGAGAGCGCTTCTTCGACCTTTTCGGCCGTAATCACCGCCGCTCCGACACTTGCCAACATCGCTTTCTTGATTGCCTCGATCATAGCGCCGGAATGCTACCGCGGAACCGCCGCTTCGGCAAACGGAAACACCTTGTTTTCAAGCGTTTGAAAACCTCGCTTGACGCCCCCTCCGCCGGCGCTCTTTTTTCCCGCTTCCGCGTGTTTCGTTGTCGGCGCCGAGGCTCGGCCCTGATGGCGGATCCTCGTTCTGACAATGAAACACAAGGAACCGTTCTTCCTCACCAGCCTTCCCGGATCGCTCGGCGGCCCGGTGCTCTTCTTCGGCCACGGCCTCAATGAGGAACAGCCGCAGGTGGAGCACGATCCCGAGCCCCGCATCGAACCGGGTGAGGTCTTGAACGCCACAAAAGCCGCGTTTCGCAGCGTCGGCCGGCAGCTCTCCAGGCTGCGGGACTCGCTCCGAAACGCCCGGCGGCCGCAGCGGCCACGCCGCGTCGGCGCCGGAATCTGAATACAGACGAAGAAAACCAAACACGGGCCGGAAGCATCGCTCTCCGGCCCGTGCCATTTCCCGATCACCCGGGGCGGACACACCCCGCGCGGGAAGTCGTCCGATCCATCCCACCCACTGCGGGGTCGCGACCAAACGGCGAGGACCGCCGCCGGTGTCACCGCCTCCCCCACCAGGACGCACCCTCAGGGTCGTCGCTCCTCACGCATCAGCGGCCCCGCCTCGGCCACGATCGACCGAAGCCCGTGAAAGAGCACGCCGGCATCGGCACCGATGGTGATCAAGGAAAACCCCTCGTCGCGATGCAGGGTCGTGCGGGACGCATCCAGTTGAAGAATACCCGCGGCCTTGCCGTGCCGGCGGGCCGCAGCAGCGACCGCCTGGCGCGCCGCCACGAAATCCGGGTGATCCTGATTGCCGAGACACCCGAGATTGGCCGTCAGGTCGACCGGCCCGACGAACAGCGCATCCACACCATCCACGGCGGCAATCGCAGCGACGTCCGCCACCGCCTCGGGCGTCTCGATCTGCACGATCAAGGCACAAGCGTCATCATCGCCATAATACAGCTTGTCGAAGTGCGCACCAAAACCGGTCGAACGGCTGATCTTCGCAATCCCGCGATTTCCCCGCGGCGGAAAACGCACGGCCCGCACCGCCGCCTGCGCCTCGGCGGCGGAATTGACCATCGGGATCATCACCGCAGCAGGCCCGAGATCGAGGGCGCGCTTGAGGCGCACCGGATCGTTCCACGCCACACGCACGCAAGCGGGCACCCCGGCGGCTCCACATGCCCAGAGCTGGTGCAGAAGCGTCTCTTCGCCACCAGGGCCATGCTCATGATCGAGCAGCAGCCAGTCAAAGCCCGCATGTCCGGCGATCTCGGCGGCAAGGGCGCTGCCCAGATTGATGAAAGACCCGAGGAGCGGCTCGCGGGCGAGCACCCGGCTACGAAACGATCTCGTATCCGATTTCACGATTCGCCTTCAGAGTAGAGCAGGTAGAGCGCCTGGGTGCCGAGCTCTTCGCCGAAGCGCGATCCGGTCTTTTCATAAAGCTCGGCGGCGAGCCGGGTCATCGGCAGATCGAGCCCGGCCTCCCGCGCCGCCTCCAGCGCAATGCCGAGGTCTTTGCGGAAGTGCTTGATCATGAAACCGGGTTGGAAATCGCCCCGCAACACGCGTGGGGCGAGGTTGGAGAGCGACCAGCTGCCCGCCGCTCCCGAGGCGATGCTGTCGAGCACCCGCTGTTGATCCAGGCCATTGGCCCGGGCATAGACGAGGGCCTCGCACACGCCGAGCATGCTCGCCGCCACCGCGATCTGATTGCACATCTTCGTGTGCTGCCCGGCACCGGGCCCACCCTGGTAGACGATGTTTTTGCCCATCACCTCGAAGATGGGTCGCACTTTTTCGAAGGCATCGCGCTCTCCGCCCACCATGATCGACAACCGCGCCTCGCGCGCGCCGACATCGCCGCCGGAGACGGGCGCATCCAGCACGGGCACCCGGCGCTCTGCCCCGGCGGCGGCGATTTCTTTCGCGAGCACCGGGCTCGAGGTGGTCATGTCGATGCAGACGGTTCCCGGCGCCGCCGCGGAGAGAACGCCATGTTCACCAAGATAGACGTCCCTCACGTCCCGGGGATAGCCGACGATGGTGATGACGACACCCGCCCCGCGGGCCGCCTCCGCCGGCGTCTCACACCAGCGGGCTCCGGCCGCGACGAGTTCGTCCGCCTTCGCCCGGGTGCGGTTGTAGACCTGAAGGACGTAGCCAGCCTTCATGAGGTTGGCCGCCATGCTGCGCCCCATGATGCCGAGGCCGATAAAACCGATCGTGTCTTTTTTCATAATCCGATCTTTCGAGGTAACGAGGTAAGTAAGCCGGGTTGTCCTGCCGCGGTGAAGCCTACGCCGCGGCCTCCCGGTATTCCAAGCGGCGAATGCCGCCGCGCCTTCCGTGCCGGAACCCGCTTCCGCCAACCGGTGTCTCCCGGCCTCGCCGGGCTCGACACCCCCGAAAAACCGGACAACCCTCACCGTATCCATCACACCCGTATCCATGACGACCCGCGTCCCGACTTCGCTTTCCCTGAGGGCCATGCAGCTGATGATCCTCGCCTCACTCCTCGCAGCCACAGTTCACACTCGGGGCGCGACAGCGCCCACCCCGGCCGAAACACCGCCGCCCGCGGCACCGCAGGAGACGGGCGCCGGCGAAGCCGTCCCGGCGCCGCAGGCGGAGCAAACACCCGCCGTCCCCGAAGAACGCCGCGCCCTGATCGACTCCATGCAATCCGGCATCGAAGGGGGGATCGAAACAACGGCACGGTTTTTCGACAGCTTTTTCGGGGGGCGGCGCTACGCCGACTCCGGCCAATCCTACGGACGCGTCATCAGCGATCTCTACTGGCAGAACCGCGAGGGCTTCGATCCGCACCTCCGGCTGCGCGCCCGCTACAACCTCCCCGGATTGAGCAACCGGGTGAACGCCATCCTCGGGCGAGGCGACACCGACCAGTTGCTCAACGATTACGAGTCCGACTTCACTGACCTGTTTCCCACCGGCCGCGACGAAGCGTGGCTCGCGGGATTCGGTTACGCGCCGCCGTGGTCGGCCTCGCGCCGTGTCAGCCTCGGGGGCGGACTGCGCTTCTCCGGCGGCGTCCATCCGTATGTCCGTGCGACCTACACCTTCCGCCAGGAACTCGGCGAGCGCACGATCATGACACTGCGCCCGACCGGCTTCTGGCGCAACGACGAAGGCTTCGGCTGGTCCGTGAACCTCGACGTCGAACACAAGCTTTCCCCACGGGCCATGCTTCGCTTCTCCGGCTGGGCCGAAGAGGCCGAGTTGTCACCCGGCATCCGCAACGAAGTCTACCTCACCTACTACCAGCAACTCTCTCCATCGAAGGGTTTCTCGGTCCTCGTCGGCATGAATGGCGAAACCGAGGGCACCCCTCCGATCTACGACTACGGAGGACGCATCACCTACCGGCAGCGCGTCTGGCGCGACTGGTTGTATGTAAAACTTCACGTCGGCGTCTCCTGGCTGCGCAAGACGCTCGAAAAGGACCGGCACGTCGATCCGGTCCTCGGCTTCGGGTTTGACCTGATCTACGGCACGCAGCCGTCAAAGACCACCCGCCCGCCTCAGGAGTAGCGCTCCTCCTTCCACGGGTCCGCGGAATTTGAATACCCGCGCACCTCCCAGTAGCCGAGGCGGTCCTGCTCGAGGAAGTGGATGCCCCGCACAAACTTCGCGCCCTTCCACGCATACAGCTTGGGAATGATCACCCGCGCCGGCCCGCCGTGTTCTCTCGGCAGCGGCTCGCCCTCGAAGCGCGTGGCCACGAGGACGTCGTCATCCAGACATTTTTCCAGAGGCGCATTCGTCGAATACCCATCATAGGCCGTGAAGTAGACGAACTTTGCCGAAGGTTTCGGCCGGACCAGTTCGCACAATGTCCGGAACGCCACACCACCCCAGCGGCAGTCGAACTTGCTCCACGTGGTCACGCAGTGAAAATCGCTCACATCCTCGATCTGCGGCAGGGCGTTGAATGCCTCCCAGGAGAATTTCACCGGATTCTCCACCGCCCCGTCGATCTCCAGTTGCCACGCCTCCAGCGGGATCTCCGGCTGGACGCCAAGATCGAGCACCGGGAAACCCGTGGTGATCCGCTGGCCCGGCGGCAACCGATCGCGTGACGCCGTTTCCCGGGCGCGAAAGCCGGCGGCCTTCTGCTTCGCCGCCCAACGCTCCTTGGCAGAGGTAGAATCCGTGTTCGACATGGCGGCGCACGCTACCCCACCCCGCCGCGAACGCAAGCGGCGACACGCGCTTCATCCATGCCCCGGTCCAGCCGCCCCGGCGTGTTTGTTCCGGACTCGCCCCCCCCGCCTGCATCGATCGCATCCGGCACGCCGGAGGGCACGGGAAAACTGACGAGCCGATCCACCGCCAGGCGAGGGTGCAGCATCGGGTGGCCGCGGCACGTGCCTGTCGCAGCCGGGCCCCGGGAGGCCGCGCCTACTCCCCGGCCACGGCCTCCTCGACCAGCTCGCGAATCGGCCCGGGCAAATCGAGCCTGAGGGCCGCCTCCCGGGCAGCCGGGCTCATTTTGCGCCAGGTCTTGCGCAGGATATCGACAAACTTCTCACGCGGATAGTCGGTGTGCTGAGCCGCGAAGTCCGAAATCTCGTTCTCGAGAAACACCAGACAGGCGGCATCTTCCAGCGCCTGGGTGCCGGGATTGGTTTTCAACCCCTTCTTCGCCACCCAGGTGGCGACGCTTCCCGCCTCGGCCTCGGAAAAACCGGCCTGCCGCAGCAGCTCCCGCGCCCGCTCGGCCTGCCGCTGGTAGAGCGATCGCCGCCAATTCAGGTAGCCGGTCCGGCCCTCGGGAAAACTCGCGCGCGGCACCGCCCACCGCTCGAGATGCTGGCAGCGCGCCGCCAGCCGCAGCAAAGCGTCCGCCTCCGGCACCAGCCGGCACACCCACGCCTCCACCCGATCGGCGTAGACCAGCTCCGCCGGACGTCCGTCACCGCTCTTCCTCGGATCCGCGGCATGCACCGCGTCGATCAACTCACGGGCCTTCTCGAATCGCTTCGCGTCACTTTCCACGCCGCGACGTTGAAGTGAAGCCACCGGATCTGGCAAGCACGTCACCCGGCGGCCGGAAGGGCCTGATTCCGGCAGATTCGGTTGAACTGACAGCCCGCCGGAGCAACGTTTCCCGCTGCAGGCTGTCTCATCGTCTTTCCATCCATGCGTATCCGCTTTCCCTTCCGTCCTCCCCTGTCCGCCCTTCTGCTCACCGCCGCCCTGCTCGGCTGCCTCCCCGTCCTGGCCGCACGTCTCCAGGCCGAGCCCACGGGCCCCCGCTCCGGCCGCTGGGCCCATGAGGACACGTCGCTGCAGCCCGACCCGCGGGTCGTCTGGGGCCGCCTCGACAACGGCTTCCGCTACGCCCTGCTCCCCCACCGCGGTGTTCCCGGGAGCGTCAACATGCGCCTGCTCGTGCTCACCGGCTCCCTCGACGAGCGCCCAGACGAACTCGGCATCGCCCACTTCACCGAGCACATGTGTTTCCGCGGCACAACCAACCTCCGCTACGAAGACATGGTCAGCTTCTTTCAGCGGCTCGGCATGGAATACGGCAGCGACGTCAATGCCGTCACCACTTTCGACTACACCGCCTACTCGCTCGACTTTCGCGAACACGACCCCGAGCTGCTCGACGAGGGGCTGCGGCTCTTTCGCGAGTTCGCCCACGAGGTCACCTTCGCCCCGGAGGCCATCGAAAAGGAACGCAACGTCATCCTCGCGGAGATGCGCAGCCGCGACAGCATCAGCGACCGCCTGAGCTTCGCCTCGCTCGGCGCCATCTTCAAGGGCCTCGAAATCGCCAACCGCGTCCCCATCGGCACCGAACAGAGCATCCGCTCGGTCACCCGTGAGCATTTCCTCAACTTCTACCGCCGCGGCTACCGCCCCGACCTCATGGTACTCGTCGCCGCCGGCGACTTCGATGCCGATGCCTTCGCCGCAGCCATCCGCCGGCGCTTCGGCGATATCCCCCGGCCCACTGTCCCCGTGCCTGCCCGCAACACCGGCCGGCTCGACACCGCCCGATCGCTCCGCGCCGAGATCTTCACGGTCAGTGACATCGGCTCCGCCCAGACAACCGTCGCCTCCACCCAGCCCGCCCCGCGGGACGGCGACTCCCTCGAGCGCCACATCGAACGGGCCCGTCGCCGCTTCGCCATGCAGTTGCTTTCCCGCCGCCTGCAAACCAACATCCCCGACGCCGGCGACGGCAGCGCCACGTATCAGTCGATCCTCGGCCACGAAGCCGCGATGGCCTCGGTCCGTGTCCGCGGTGACGACTGGCAACACGGCCTGCTCGCCGTCGAACAGGTCATCCGCTCCACCTGGCAGCGGGGTTTCACCCGCAGCGAGATCGAATCCGCCCGCCGCCCCATGCTCAAATACGCGCGGCACATGCTCGAACTCGCCGCCACCACGGATCCCCATTCCCTCGTCGACGACCTCGTCGAATCCATCACCACGCACGCCGTCTACCTCGGGCTGGAGCGCGAGCTCCAACTCACCATCGACTGGCTCGAAACCATCACACCCCGAGACCTCCTCCAGTCCTTCCGCGCCGCCTGGGACCTCGACCGCGTCGTCTATCACATCGCCGGCGACGTCGACATCGAAGACGGACCGGAAGAAGTCGTCCGTGTCATGGAAAAACAGCGACGCGGCCGCTCCCGTTACGTCCAGGTCCGCACCCGCAAGGAAGCGCAATTCACGGCCAAACGCTGGGGCCGCCCCACCGAAGTCGTCGAGTCCACGGTCTATCCCGAACTCGGCCTCGAAACCCTGCGCTTCGCCAACAATGTCCGCCTCAACCTCATCGAAAGCCCGAGTGAGCCCGGCATCGTCTACAGCACCGTGCGCGTCGGCACCGGGCTGCTCGACATGCCCGGCGACCAGCCCGCGCTCAAGGAATTCGGGCTCCAGGTCCTCCTCGCCAGCGGCACCACCCATCTGAATACGGAACAGCTCGGACGCGTCCTCGAGGACCACATGCTCGAATTCAGCTTCGACGTCGCCGACCACGACGCCTTCACCTTCCGGGGCACCACCGTCACCGAAGACCTCGAGACCTTTCTCGCCGTTGTCACCGACTTTCTCTACAAGCCGCTCTTCATCACCGGGGCCCTGCGCAGTGAAAAGCTCCGCGCCACCATCAGCCGCAGCTCGAGCCTCGGCCTCGGCGAAGGCATGCGCGCGCTCACCAACCACCTCTTCGAGGGCGATGCCCGCTTCGCGTGGGGCACGTTCAACAACTACCTCGGGCTCAGCGTCTCCGATGTCCGCAACTGGCTGCAGCGGCCGCTCTCCCGCGGCTACGTCGAGATCTCCATCGTCGGCGACGTCGATCGCGAAACCGCCGTCGACCTGGTCTCGCGCACACTCGGTTCGCTCGAAAAACGCGACCCCGCAAAGACCTTCGACCTGCCGCCCGCGCCCCCGAAAGTCGCCGCTCCACCCGGATTCAAGCGCATCGAGTTCGTCGGCGAGCAGCATCTCGGCCTCGTCGTCGGCACCTGGCCGATCGAATCCCCACTGACCGTCCGCGACAAGGCCGCCCTCCATGTCCTCACGAAAATCCTCGAGCTGCGCATCCGCGAAGAAGTCCGCGACAACCGGGGCCTCGCCTACAGCCCCAGCGTCGAATTCACCCCTTACAATGGCTTCCCCCGCTTTGCGCTGATGCAGGCCATGATCGACTGCGACCCGCTCCAGGCCGACGCCATCGCGCCGATCGTCGCCGACATCGCCGCTTCTGTCGCCAGGGAAGGGGTACGCGAAAGCGAATTCATCGGCTCCCGGGGCATCCTCGCCAGCCAGGTGCGCCGCGGCTTTCTCGACAACATGTTCCTGCTCTCCCTCGTGCAGCGCGCCCAGGAGCGCCCCGAGTCCATCCAGGAAGCCATTCAGCTCAAAAACGGCCTGATCGATGACGTCACGATCGATGAGGTGAATACATGGGCCCGGCGCATCCTCGGCCCGGAAAACACCCGCACCGCCGCCATCGTGCCGAAGCCGTTCATCGGCATCTTCCAGACCAGCGAACGCTGACCGCCGGCCGGCGACGGCGCACGCAGCCTTCCTTCCCGAGCGGCGGTTCCGGACCCACAACCGATCGCCACACGCAGAAGCTTCAGCAAAACATCACTGATCGGCCGACCGCGACCGGTCCGCCCGCTCCCGGTCCACGCCCCTCCGCTTCACGAACGGTGCCGCCAGCATACCCGGAAGGCTCCGCCACTGCCGCTCCGGCCAGCCATCGAGCCCGAGCCGGATCTCCTGCGGACGCTCCCGCAATCGGAACGAACCGAACAGCCGGTCCCAGATGGACAGAAAACTCGAAAAGTTCGAATCGGTCTCCGGCTGCCAGCGCGAATGATGCACCCAGTGCATCCACGGCGTCACGATCAGCACCCGCAACACCCGGTCCACCGCCGCCGGCATCCGCACGTTGCTGTGGTGAAACAGGATCACCGGAAGCGCCGCCAGCTCGTAGACCGCCAGTTGCAAAACGGTCATGCCGAGCAAGGGCAGCACCACCACCCGGGCCGTCGCCGACAGAATCATCTCTCCGGTGTGGAATCGCACGCCCGACGAGGCGTCCATCTCCGCATCCGCGTGGTGCACAGCATGAAAGCGCCACAACCAGGGCACGGCATGATTGATCCGATGCCACCAATACTGCCAGCAATCGAAGAGCAACAGCACCGCCACCCACGCCCAGACCGGAGGCAACCCCAGCCACCGGACCACGCCCCAGCCCCGCATCCGCGCCCACTCGCTCACCGCCAGCAGCCCAAAAGCGAAACCATAAAGGACGACGCCGTTGATCGCCGCCAGCCCCAGATTCGCCCCCAGATGCGTCAGCCGCCGCGAGCGTCCGGCGAACATCGGCGCCACCGACTCCAGCACCCAGAGCGTGCCCAGCACGGCCGCCGCCACCACGAACCGGCCGCGACCGGCCGGATCCAGCCATGCCATCATTGTCTCGCCCACAGCCATCGTCACCGTCCATTGTCGACAACAGGCACCACCGCGCAACCCGCCAGATACCGCCGCCCCGGCCGTGTCCCGGCGCCCGACCGCTCATGCGGTTGAGCGAGCCGGTCATTGCCCGTGCCGTCCCCCGTCGTCGAACTTTTCCTCCAGGCTCGTCCGAGACCCGAAATCGCCACCCGTGAACCGTCGCTCTCCGCTCCCTATGCCTCTTCTCATACCAGCGCACCCGCCCCGGCGAATGTTCCACCAGGCCGACATCCTCGCGTTCGGCCCCGGCCTCCGCCACCGCAGAGCCGACGGTCGCCGAAGGGCCTGACCCGGGAGTTTCCGGGCCTGCCCCGTCGCCACGGCCGTCCTTGCCCCGGGCCCCCATGGCCCCGTCCACGCCCTCGCCACCCATCTTCGAAACAACCGCCCATGAAACCCACACTATCCCTTCTCCACACCGCGCTGCTCGCCGGCGCCCTTCTCGGCATCGGCACCGCCGCCTCCACCCAGCCCTCCGGAGGCCCCTATGGACCCATCCCCCAGACCTGGGAGATCCCTGCCGACGCCGCCGCCGTCATCCACGTCGCCCCGGATGGCGATCCGGCCGCCTCCTGCGCCGACATCGACCACCCGACCACCATCGAAGCCGCGCTCGCCCGCGCCACCACCGGCGCCGTCATCGTGCTGCGCGGCGGCGTCTATCGCACCGGCGGTCTTCGCACCAACCAGGGCATCACCCTCCAGCCCTGGCGCGACGAAGTCCCCGTCTTCAAGGGCACCCGCGTCGCCACGAATTGGACGAAGCAGCGCAACGGCCTCTGGCGCACCCATTGGGACACCCTTTTCCCCCGCAAACCCGCGGGTTGGTGGCAACGCGACCGCGAAGGCACACGCACCCCCCTGTGGCGCTTCAACGACGACATGGTCTTCGCCGACGGCCGCATGCTCCAGTCCGTCGGCTGGGAAGGCGCGGTCGATGAAAACACCTTCTACATCGATTACGAAACCGGCGACGTCTACATCGGCGTCGATCCGGACAGACACCGCATCGAGATCACCGCCCACGACAGCGCCCTCATCCGCACCATCGAGCCTCTCCACGGCCGCCCCTCCGACGGCCGGGGACTCACGCTCCGCGGCATCACCTTCACCCAGTATGCCTACCGCGCCCTCGAGATCGAAGGCCGCGAACCCGAAGGCCCCGAACCGGAAACCGAATACGGCAACGACGTCACCGGCTCTTTGCTCGAACATCTCACCCTCTCCTTCTGCTCCCGCGTGGCCGGCTACCTGCGCGGCGACGGCCTCACCATCCGGCACTGCCTCGTCAGCGACACCAGCACCGAGGGCATCTACATCCTCGCCTCCAGCGACGTCCTCCTCGAGAGAAACATCTTCCGCCGCAACAACATCGAGGGCATCACCGGCTACTACCCCGCCGCCGTTAAAATATTCAACCAGTCCCACCGCGTCACCTGTCGCGATAATCTCGTGACAGACAACCACCTCTCCAACGGGATCTGGTACGACGTGGGCAACCGCGACGACGTCTTCATCAACAACTGGGTCGAGCAGTCGATCGACGGCTTCTTCTTCGAAATCTCCATCGGCGCGATTTGCGCCGGCAACGTCTTCATCGACTGCGAGAAGGGCGTGCGCTCGCTCAACAGCGCCCGTGTCCGCGTCTACAACAACACGTTCGTCAACACCATGGCCTCCTTCGAGCGCACCCCCCGCAGCGCCGTGGGGGACCACTTCGGCTGGCACCCGGCCACCGGCCCCGACGTCGACGAACGCCATGGGCACGAGTTCGTCGGCAACGTCCTCGTCGTCGACGGCCGGCATCCCCGCGCACCGCTGAACTTCGAGCAGACCCCGGAACTCTGCGACCGGCTCACTGATCCGCAGGTCTCCCGCCTAGATGGAAACCTCTACGTGCGCCTCCGCGCCGAACGCGACCTCCCGCTCATTCATTGGAGTCCCGCCGCCAACGAAACCTGCGGGCAGAACCTCGGCTCGCTCGAAGCCCTGCGGGCCATCGACCCCGCCTTCGAGCCCCACGGGGTCGCCCTCACCGACTTCTCCGGGCAGGTCTTCCGCAGCATCGAGCTTCGCAATCTCCAGCTGCTTCCGGCGATCGCCGAAAAAGCGCCGCGCGTGGACCTGCCTCCGGAGGTTGCCCGCCTGCTTCACCGCGATGCCGCCGCCGCCCTCGCCGGGGCCAACGCCGGCAACTGAGAGCATTCCCGGCAGCGGGCCTGAAACGCCGGAAACTTGTCGTCCGCTCCATCCACCCCGCGCCGCGGCGCTTCGGCCCGCAGCCGCCTTGCCCCGCGGTCGACAATCCCCTGGCGCAGACCGCCGCCTATTGCGGCACGCTCAGCGAAAATCTCGCGCGCTTTGAGGGCGATTCGCGTCCGTGAAGGAAATCCTCTACGGCCTCTCGCAACCTTGCCGGAATTCAACGTTTGCAAACGTAAATTGTAACAGAACCCATTCAACATCGCGGGTTTCAGCCGATGCATGGCCAGTCCCATGCAGCTGTTTGAAGCACTCGAAAAAGCCGAACCCGCTCCCGCCCTCAACTGGGGCCTTTCCTTCGCCCGGGGCTACCTCGAGCTGGGCATGATCAAGGAAGCGGAGCGCGAGCTCGACAAGCTCAGCATCCGCTATCGGTGCTATGCCGACGTGCTCGAGATGCGTGTGCGCGTCTTCATGGCGGCGGGCAAGATGGCGAAGGCGGCCCGTCTCGCCAAAAGCGCGGCCAAGGTCTACCCCGGCGTCGCGGAGTTCTATCTCCTCGCAGCCCGCGCCTACGAGGCCATGCGCCGTCCCGACCGCGCCAAGGAGGTCTGGGTCTCTGCTCCGTCCCTCTTCCATGTGTCAGGGGTGTTTCACTACAATCTCGCCCGCTTCGAAGCCCAGCTTGGGAACCCCCGATCCGCCCGCGAACACATCGCCCTCGCCATCGAGCTCGACCCCAAGATCAGGAACCGGGTCGCCGGCGATCCCGGGCTGCGCGCGCTGATGGATCCCGAGGCCGCAAGCGACGCCGAAGCCGAGGCCCAGGCCTGACCGGGCGAAAGCCCCCGCGCGTGGCACCACCGCCGGCCTCGTTCGGGAGACGGGCTTGCCTCCCGCGCCCGCCTCGCCTCCCATGGCCCCGTGGACTGGCAACATGTCGATTGGCAACTGCTCGAACGCCTGCGGGACCGTTTTCTCAAAAACACCGGCGGCGACGGCCCCTATTGGGCCGACGAGGTGACACTGGCGAACTACGATTTCACCTTCGGCCGCCGCATCGCCTGGAAATGGGCCGCCGTCCTCCAGCCCATGCTCGAGCGCGGCTGGGAACCGCCGGCCCGGCGGCTGATCGACTGGGGGTGCGGCACCGGCGTGGCGACCCGCAGCTTCCTGGCCCATTTCGGCACCGGGAGCATTGAAGACATCATTCTCTGGGATCATTCGCCGGCCGCCACGCGTTTCGCGCGGGCCGCCATCGAGGCCGAGCACCCCGGCCCATCCGTGCGCGTTGCCGACCCGTCCACCGCGGAGGACGGGCCGCCATTCGTTCTGCTCGTCAGCCACGTCATCAACGAACTGGATACAACCGGGCTCGAGGCGCTCCTCGCTCTCGCCCGCAAGGCCGAAGCGATCATCTGGATCGAGCCCGGCACCCGGGAGGACAGCCGCCGGCTCCTCGGCGTGCGCGAACAGTTGCGCGGCGTGTTTCACTGCCACGCCCCGTGCCCGCACGACGGCCCCTGCGGCATGCTGGCGGCGGAAAACGCCCGCCACTGGTGCCACCACTTCGCGCGCCCGCCGACCGAAGCCTTCACCAGCCGCGGCTGGTCCCTCTTCGCCCAGCGCCTCAACATCGACCTGCGCGCCCTGCCCTACAGCCATCTCGTGCTCGACCGGCGCCCCCCGCCGCGCATCCCGGACGCCGTGCGCATCATCGGCGCCCCCCGCGAATACTCCGGCCTGATGAAAATCCTCCGGTGCCGCGAAGACGGCGTCTCCGAAGTCGAGCTGCAGAAGCGCGACTCGAAGCCGCTGTGGAAGAAACTTCAGAAAAAGCGCGATCCCGGCCTGCTCGCCTGGCGCGAGACCGAAGCCGGCCGCATCGCCCCGGGCAGCTTCCAGGTATAGGAGCGCGTCTGAAAAGTCCCGCAGCCCTCGCGGCATGTTCTCGATCGACACCATCCACGCCGCCCGCGAGCGCATCGCCGCCCTCGCGCACCGCACCCCGGTCTTGCGGTCGCGCACCCTCGACGCCCAAACCGGCGCCACCCTCTTCTTCAAAGCCGAACACCTTCAGCGTTCCGGCTCCTTCAAATTTCGCGGCGCCGCCAATGCCGTGCTCTCCCTCACCGACGAACAGGCCCGACGCGGCGTCGTCACCCACTCCTCCGGCAATCACGCCGCCGCCCTCGCGCTCGCCGCGCGCATCCGCGGCATCCCCGCGCATATCGTCATCCCGGAAGGCACCTCGCGGGCCAAGGTCGAGGCCGTGCGCCGCTACGGCGCGCGCATCATCCCCTGTCCCCCCACGATGGCCGGACGCGAAGCCGCCGCGGAGCGCGTCCGCGCTGAGACAGGCGCCGAGCTGATCCACCCCTACAATGACTTCCGCGTCATGGCCGGACAGGGCACGGCCGCGCTCGAGCTGCTTGAGGACGTGCCCGACCTCGACACCATCGTCGTCCCGATCAGCGGCGGCGGCCTCGCTGCCGGCGTCGCCACCGCGGCCTGGGCCCTGCGTCCGGCCATCCGCATCATCGGCGTCGAGCCCGCCGGCGCCGCCGACGCGCTTCGCTCCCTGCAGGCCGGCACCATCGTTCGCGAGCCGGAGGCCGCAACCGTGTGCGAAGGGCTCCGGGCCTTCCTCGGCCCCCTCACCTTCCCGGTGCTGCGCAAGCACCTCGATGGCATCGTCACCGTCGCCGACAGCGAGACCCTCGCCTCCATGCGCCTGATCTGGAGCGTGCTCAAGCAGGTGATCGAACCTTCGGCCGCGGCCGCTCCCGCCGCCGTCATTGGCAAACGAATACCGCTCTCTCAAACATCCCGCGTCGGCATCGTCCTCACCGGCGGCAACCTCGATTTCGACACCATGCCACAACCCGGCGATCCCGCCTGATTTCCCCGCCTCACGATCGGAGCGCTCTCCTCGCTCTGCTGCCTTTCGGCCTGTTGTCAAAACCGCAGGCCGATACCCACGGTCACGAAAAACCCGTCCAGGTCGAGGTCGCTGTATTGCTGATACCCGCCCTGATAGCGGATGACCACCCGTTCGTCCACATACTGCCGCACACCGGCATGCACATCCCAGGCGAAATCGTTGTCATCGCCGACATCTTCGATATCGACATTGGCCCAGCTCACTCCCGCGCCGATGTAGGGAGAAAAGCCCGCCGAGCGGTCGCCGAAATGCCAGTCCGCCCCGATCCCGGCACTCCATGCCTCGAGATCGTCGCCGTCGATATCCGCCTGGAGAAAGTCCACGGTTCCATAGATCAGCAGCGAGCGCGTCACGAAGCGTCCGAACGTCAGATCGACCGCCGTCGTGGTCAGATCGGAGTCTCCCGCACTCAACCGGCTCCACGATCCCGAAAAGGCGACTTCCCAGTCCCTGTCGAGAGGGTTGGCCGCGACTGCCGCCGCGCCGGCCGCCCGGGCCCTCGATCCGCCGCGTACCGGCTCGACGCCGACCTCGCGCATCCCTTCGGCGAGGACCTTGCGCCATTGCTCCCGGTAGGCCTCTTCCGAGAGTTCACCGGCCGCTCGCTGCTCGTCCAGCGCCCGGAGGCGGTCCACCACCGTTTGCGCCGAAGCAGCGGACATCGGGATCAGCACCATGGCGAGAAGCAGCGGAAGGAGTTTCATGGTCGTGCCGTTTTTGAGGTTCTGGACGATTCGTCGGGACCGGCGCGGAGCGACGCGCGCGCCGCTCCGCACCCGAGGCGAGAAGAAAACCTCTTCACCGCCCGCATCGAGTAAAGCCCTTTTGCGTCCGCAACGCCTCCACGACATCGCGCAACGCCTCCAATGCCGCGAGGACGACGTCTGCCTGCATCTCCCGCCGCGTCACGCCGGGACGCACCACCTGTCCCTCCCGCTTCACCACCGGCCCGTCTCGGCCACTCTCCGCCGACCGGCACGCCACCGCAAAGTAGGCCGTCGGCTCCGTGCAGCCGAGTGCAGGATTCGGCTCGGCAAAACCCGTGGTCGCCACGGCCACATCCGCCGCGAACAACCGACACGCCCCCGGCCATTTGCCGTGCCACCGCCGGGCTCACGCCCTGGCAGGGAAGCGCCTCCGCCGGATCCACCCCGAGATGACGCACTTTCTGCTCCACCGCATAGGCCGTGATACCCCCGAGGAAAAAGGCCGACACGCCCGAAACCGCGCCGATCGCCGCCTGCAACTGTCCACAGGTCAGACTCTCGGCCACCGCCACCGTCAAGCGCGGCTCACCCGCGCACAGCGTCTTGAGCGCTTCGACCAGCGCATCGGTCCGGCCCGTCATCACAGGGTGCTCTCCCTCGCTCAGGGACTCGCCGGTGCCGGCCCGACCGCGCCGCGCGCCGCTTCAGCCGCTTTGTCCGGTGCGGCGCCGAGCACCTCGGGCGCCTCGCACAGCGCCTTCAGACCCGCCAGGCCGGCCTCGAAGTCCGGTCCGATCACCTTGTCCATCGCCAGGCCGAACCATCGGTTCAGCGGGTTCATACCAAGGTCTCCGGCGTCGGACCACGTGACCCGGGTCACGCCGTTGGACTCGCTCAGCGAGATCTGCCCGACCGAGACGACATCGAATCCCTCGAAACTCAGGTCATAGACCACTCGCTGCCCCGGCTCCCAGGCGGTGATCTTCAGCTGCCCCTTGCCGGCTTTCGGCCCGTCCCAGCGGGAGGTCGCGCCCACGCCAGTGGTCTTTTCCGAATACACCGTGGTCATCGCCGGATCGATCTCGTCCCAGATCGTCCACTTCGGCCATTCGCGCAGGTCGCCGACATACCTGAACACCAGCGCCGCCGGCGCCTCGATTTCGATCGAACGCTCGACGTGATACTTGCGGGGCAGGAGGAAGGCGACGCCCGCCAGCAGCACCACGATCAGCACGCCGACGAGCAGGATTCGGGAAAGCAGTTTCATAAAAGCAGCACCAGGTTGGACAGGATGTGAACGCCGCCGATAAAAACAGGCTCGCGCCCACAGACCAAGCCTTCTTGTTCACTGCGCGAAACCCCCGCGCCGACCTCCCCGGCGCCGGTCCCTCCGCCGCAATCACCGTGAGCCGCCACCACCGCATCGATGCCCGCCACTGGCGCCGCCTCGTCGCCATCGCCGAAGCCGAGGCCAACGCCGTCCTCGCCGGCCTGCCGCCCGCCCTGCGCCGCCGCGTCGAGGATCTCCCCGTGGTCTTCGAACCCTGGGCGAGCGACGAACTCGTCGCCACCGGCCTCGATCCGGACATCCTCGGTCTCTTCGTCGGCGAGCCCCACCACCTCGGCGACTCTCCCGAACCAATGCCGCCCCAGATCTTTCTCTTTCTCGAAAGCCTCTGGGGCTTCGCCGGAGGCGACGAGGCCACCTACCGCGAAGAGGTGCACAACACCTACCTGCACGAACTTGGCCACTACCTCGGTCTCGACGAAACCGACCTCGAGGAACGCGGCCTCGACTAAACCTGCGCCCATCTGCGCGAGTGCCTCACCACGGCCACCCGCGAGCTGGCAACTTGCCCCGCCCGGTTCCACCGCCCCAGAATCGGCCGCGTGTCCGTCCCCGAAAGCCGCCTCACTCTCAAGGTCACTCCCGGCGCGCCGCGCGATGAGGTCGTCGGCGAACACGGCGACGCCGTGCGCGTCAAGCTCCAGGCCCCTCCCGTGGACGGCAAGGCGAACAAGGCGCTCCTGAAGTTTCTCGCCGGCCGCCTCGGCCTGCGCCCGGCGCAGCTGCGCATCGTCACAGGCGAAACCGCCCGGCTGAAAATCGTCGCCATCACCGGACTTGCCGCAGATGAAGCGAAGCGTCGATTGTTGTCCCGCCCATGACCACGCCGCGCAAAAAGAAAACCTCCACGCCGAAGAAGAAGAAGACAGGCGCCGCCGTGAAGACCGGTGCTGCCGGGCGTGCCAGCAAAACGAAAAGGAAAACCGCCGCCGCGGCAAAAAAGACCTCCCGGCGGAAGTCCTCCAGCACCGCGGCCACCGGGACG
Organism: Verrucomicrobiota bacterium; assembly: GCA_003694825.1. Classification (GTDB taxonomy): domain Bacteria; phylum Verrucomicrobiota; class Verrucomicrobiia; order Opitutales; family Opitutaceae; genus J108. The sequence continues at coordinate 17,347 of RFJS01000144.1, forward strand.
GCCGCCTCGGCGAAGAAAACAAAGAAGGCGTCCGGCCCCGGGAAAAAAAAGCCCGCCAAACTCTGGACCCGCGGCCAGTCCGGCATCCACGCCAACGGCCTGTTCGCCGCCGTGGACATCCCGAAGGGCACGCGCGTGATCGAATACGTCGGGCACCGCCTCACCAAACAGCAGGGCTACGAACGCGCCATGGCCTGGCTCGAGAAAACCCGCGGCACCGACAAGGGCGCCGTCTATGTCTTCGAGGTCAACAGCCGCTGGGACATCGACGGCAATGTCCCCTGGAATCCCGCCCGCTTCATCAATCACTCCTGCCGTCCCAACTGCGAGCCGCGCGTCATCCGCGGCCGCATCTTCATCATCGCCCGCCGCAACATCAAAGCCGGCGAAGAGCTCACCTACGACTACGGCTACGACCTCGAACACTGGGAGGAACATCCCTGCCGCTGCGGCGCGCCCAACTGCATCGGCTACATCGTCGGTCGCGAGCACCGTGCCAAACTCCGCCGCATCCTGCGAAAACGCGAAGCCGAGGCCCGGGCCGCCGCCGACTCCGGCAAATGATCCCGAACCCGATCCCGTCCGGCGTGTCTTCCGGGAAGTTCCAGGAAGAAAAACCTGACCCCTCCCATCGACCTCCCATGACAGCCTCGCGGCAAGGTTCCCCCCGCCAACGCCTCCATCAGCGCCTCCTCGCCCTCGCCACGGCGCTGCTGCTGGCCGCGATCGCCGCTCCCGTCGCGACCGCCCGCACCCATACCGTCCGGCGCGGTGAGACGCTCTCCTCCATCGCCGCCCACTATGGCGTCTCCGTCGAGGACCTCGTCTGGGCCAACCGGCTCTCCGACAAGAACCAGATCGTCCGCGGCCAGAAGCTCACCATCCCCGAAAAGATCGGCGCCGACTGGAC
>RFJS01000145.1 GCA_003694825.1 Verrucomicrobiota bacterium
CCCTGCCCGCGCACAGCGCTGAGCTGGTCCGCGAACCCCTGCTTGGTCACCGGCAGCTCTGTCATGGAGGCCAACTGGATGTCAGCCAAACGCGTCGCCGCGCCGCGCTGCGGCGCCACCCCGGCGAGAAACCAGGCCGGGCGCTTGTCGCGCATCCAGCCACGCGTGCCGTCGACTGGATCGACGATAACTTTCCACCGCGTCTCCGCTACGCGGATACCCTCCGGGAACGTCATCGCCGAACCCGATTCGCAGCCCTCCATCACCAACTCCGCCGGCGAAGTCTCCGGCCAGTGTGAACGGAAAAAGTCCAGAACCGCCTCTTCCGCCACGACGTCGACACGAAAGATCGTATCCGAACTCGTCCGGTGTGACACCTCGGCCAACATGCCACCATGCGCTGACTCCCGCGCCGCGGTGACCGCACGCCGCACGGCGACTCCGGCCGCAGCCAGCACCTCTCGCAATTGCTCCAACTCCGACGCCTGCATGCCGCCACCTCACCCCCATCGGCACGCGCCCGCGACAAAAAAGGCGCCCGTCCGGCAAGCGGACGGACGCCTCGATGGAGTCCGGAAGCGAAATACGCAATCAACCGTTCACAACCTTTCGTGCCAGCCCCTTGAGCTTTGGGTTCACGCTCAACTGGCCCGCTTCGGCTGAACCGAGATTCAGATCGAATCGCACTTTGGCGCCTTCCATCACAAAGCCGATAACACCACCGGCGGCGACAAAGGCATCGAGATCGCCAACCGTTAGAACCGGCGTGCCTTTCACCTTCGAGACAACCGCCTCGGCGTCCGCTCCGGCACCAACGATAACGATATGACAACCATCGATGCCGGAAGCATCCGCGACCTTGCGCACCTTGAACATCCGACCGTTGGCATTCTTGCCCGCGATGCTTTTCTCGAAAACGTCCGCGAGCTTGTTGGCGTTGACGAAGGCGACTTCGAAGGGTGCGGTCGGCGAGCTGAATGCCGAATCCGGCCACGAAATGAACTTCGAAAAGTTGAAGATGAAGGCCGCCTTCACGGCATCGGCCGACTGCGCGCTGGCGCTCTTCGGCGCGGCGAGAACCGCCAGCGCAAGCAAAAGAGCGCCCAATACTCTATAGGCATATTTCATGACATTATGTCCTCCTCGATATGGGATGGGCCCACCTCAGAAGTGCCACGAGATGCGTCCGTGAACGCTGCGCGGGACTTCCAGCAGCGCGCCCCCCAGGCCGGGCCGAAATTCCGGATGGGAATCATGCAGCAGATTCTGTCCGACCACCGAAACCTCGAGGCCGGGTGTCGGCCGGAAGGCCAGACGGAGATCGGCTTCAAAGTAGGAGGGAATCTCGCCGACATCGTCGACGAAGCGGACCTGCCCCATCAGGCTCCAGTTTTCGGCAAAGTCGTAATAGGCTCGGGCGTTGAACTGGTGAGAAGGCGTGTCGGCCATCATGCTCTCGGCCCACTGCTGAGCATTGGCGTCGTCCCCCTCGAGGTCGGATTTAATGTAGGCATACGCGGCGGTCACCTGAAGCTTTTCCACGGGGAACCAGGTGACAGCCAGCTCGGCGCCATACTGTTTGCCCGAACCGAGGTTCTGGAACTGCTCCTCGAGGATGCCGACGGGCGTACCGGGAACAATGACACCGTTTGGCTGGACGGTGAGAAGGTTGTCGTAGTCATTGTAGTAGACGGCCACATCGACACTCACCGTTTCCGCAGGCTGAAAACGATAGCCGCCTTCGACAGCGAGCAACTCTTCATCCTCGGCCTCGTGGTTGCCATAGAGCGTGGGCAGATAGACCCCCGGAACCGGTTCAGGAATAAAACGGGGCCCACCGATCAACAGCGAGATCGCTTCGACACCTTCCACTTCGCTGGGTGTGCGCACCGCGCGGGAGACAGCCGCCCACAGCGTCTGGTTCTCCGCCGGCTTGTGCGTGATGCGAATGCTCGGCTGAACATCGAAGCCGGTGATGTCGTTTTGTTCAAACTTGCTGCCGATGGTCAGGTAGGTCGTGCCGTCGACCAGAGCGATTTCATCCTGAATGAAGGCGCTATAGAGATTGGTATAGACTTTGTCTTTGTAGACCTGGACCACCATTGGATCTCGAGATTCGCTCTTCGAAACGGTGTTGCGATAACCTGCGCCCCAGATGATGGCGTGTCGCTCGGCGACGAGGAAGTTGTGCTGAAACTCGATATCGAAGGTGTCGCGGCGATTGTTGATCAGCGAGGCGTCGTCACGCGCCGTGTGATCATAATACCCCTGGATCTCAATCGAGCCGTTCGTTCCGACGGGACGAGACCATCGCGCCAGTGTATTGTATCCGTCGATATCGGTGCCGCCGTCATTGACGCTTCCGGAATAGATGTCGCCCTGCCATGTGAGGTGGCTTTCACCGTTGGCATGGTCGACCCGGAAGCCGCCCTGGGTGACATCCCAGTTGTCATTTCCGGAAACACCGTCGGCCGTCTCGAAATCGCCTTCCTGCTTGTACATGGCATAAACGCGGGCGTGTGTGTTGGCGTCGACCTCGAAACCGTAGCGGGCGCCGCCCATGATCTCATGAAGGGTGCCGCCGCCCGCGTAGAGATGACCACCAAGGGTATCTTTGGCGCTTTTGGTCGTGACATTGATGACACCGTTGACGGCGTTGGCGCCCCACACGGTCGCGCCCGGACCGCGGATGACCTCCATCCGAGCCAGATCCTGGAGATAGACGTTCTGGGAATCCCAATACACACCGGAAAACAGCGGCGTGTAGACCGAACGGCCGTCGATGAGAACGAGCAACTTGTTGGCAAACTCGTTGTTGAAGCCGCGCGAGGAGATCGCAAAGGTGCTCGAGTCGATCTGACCGACCTGCATGCCCGGCACGGTGCGGAGGGCGTCGCCCAGATTGGTGACGCCGGTTTTCCGGACATCATCACCCGTCACCACGGCGATGGCCGCGGGAGCATCGGTGATCTTCTGCGCCTTCTTTGAGACCGAGGTCACCTCGAGGTTGAGCAGATCGTCGAGCGAAAGCTCGAGCAGATCGACATCGTCTTCCTGTGCCGGAAGCGCGGAAGCGAGAACGAAGGCGGCCGAAAAACCGGCGCAGATACCCATGATTTTTCGCGCAAGGGCAGTTCGCGCGAAGGACTGGTTCGCTTTCATGATTCTGTAGTGTGAGTTAGTGTATGGGAGTCGCGCATGGGGAGTGTCCGTGCAGCGATTCGTCACAGCTCGTTTCGTCCCGATTATGGCGTGGCTTTCAGGGAATCCCCCATCGAAGGCACCTTTTGTATAGGTATTTTCACCTAAAATGCCGTTGAGGCGCGGCGAAGCGACCTTTCTTCCGATCGCGCAGTTGCACCCCCGGCGGGTCATTCGACGACCCGTCCCAACATGAAAAAGGCACCGGCTTTGGTGGAGCCGGTGCCTGGAAAAAATGAGATGGATCGTCTCGTCAGCGCCGCTTTTTCGCCGCGGCGGCGATCTGGGCGACGGAAAACCGGACCACGCTTTCGAGGCGCTCAACTTCCGCAGGATCGAGCGAATCTTTTTTCGCCAGCGCCTCTTCGGCCCGCCGCCGGGCTTCCTCGACGGCATCGGTATCGATGGCATCCTCGTCGATCGCGTGATCGGTGAGCACCGATACCCGGTCGTTCTCGATCAGCGCAAAGCCGCGGCCGATGACATAGGCGTCTTCCTCCGCCCCGTCGTTGAGACGCAGCTCGCCGGCATCGATGAGCGTGGTGAGCGGAATGTGGCCCGGGAGCACACCGATTTCACCCATCTCGGTGGGCAGGTAGACGGCGCTGGCCTCCCTTTCGAGAAGCCGTCCGGCCGGGGTGACGATTTCGAGCTTCAGGGCCATGGTTTTGCTTATTTGCCGGCAGCCGCGAGCACCTCGTCGATCGTGCCCTTCATATAGAAATCGCCCTCGGGCACGTCGTCGAGCTCACCGTCGAGGATCATTTTGAAGCCGCGAACGGTCTCCTTGACCGAAACGTATTTGCCGGGGACGCCCGTGAAGACCTCGGCCACGGCAAACGGCTGGGAGAGGAAGCGCTGGATCTTGCGTGCGCGGAACACGGTCTGTTTGTCCTCGGGCGAAAGCTCATCGAGACCGAGGATGGCGATGATATCCTGGAGATCCTTGTAGCGCTGCAGGACACGCTGCACGCCCCGGGCGACCTGGTAGTGCTCTTCGCCGACAACCTCCGGCGTGAGCGCCTTGGAGACGGAAGCGAGCGGATCGACCGCGGGATAGATGCCCAGCTCCGCGATGGAACGCTCGAGCACGATGGTGGAATCGAGGTGGGCGAAGGTGTTGGCCGGAGCCGGGTCGGTGAGGTCGTCCGCGGGCACGTAGACGGCCTGCACGGAGGTGATGGATCCTTTCTTGGTGGAGGTGATGCGCTCCTGCAGGGCGCCCATTTCGTTCGCCAGCGTCGGCTGATAACCGACGGCGGACGGCGAACGCCCGAGCAGAGCGGACACCTCGGATCCCGCCTGCGAGAAGCGGAAGATATTGTCGATGAAGAGGAGGACGTCCTGGTTTTTCTCGTCGCGGAAGTATTCCGTCATCGACAGCGCCGAAAGCGCCACGCGGAGGCGGGCCCCCGGCGGCTCGTTCATCTGACCGTAGATGAGCGCGACCTTCGACTTGGAAAGATCCTCCTGCACGATGACCTTCGCATCGGACATTTCGTGGTAGAGGTCGTTGCCCTCACGGGAACGCTCGCCCACACCGGCGAAGACGGAGTAGCCACCGTGTGCTTTGGCGACGTTGTTGATGAGCTCGAGGATGACGACGGTCTTGCCGACACCGGCACCACCGAAGGCACCGGCCTTGCCGCCCTTGAGGAAGGGACAGATGAGATCGATGACCTTGATGCCGGTCTCGAGGATCGACGCCTCGACTTCCTGTTCGTCGATGGTCGGGTAGCGACGGTGGATCGGATATTTCTTTTCGTGAGGAACCGGGCCGCGACCGTCGACAGGACGACCGGTGACGTCGAAAATGCGGCCGAGAACGCCCTCGCCGACCGGCACGGAAATCGGTGCGCCGGTATCGACGACTTCCATACCCCGGCGAAGTCCCTCCGAAGAGGACATCGCGATGGACCGCACGACACCATCACCGAGGTGCTGCTGGACCTCGAGGGTGAGGTGCTCCTTGCGACCCGCCACTTCGAAGTCGACGGTCAGCGCCTGATAGATGGGCGGTATCGATTTTTCATCGAACTGCACGTCGACCACGGGGCCGATGATTTGGACGATCTTGCCGGTATTGCTCATGACTGTCGAAAGGTTGGAGGTCGTGAAAAGGGGCGGGTTGCGAGTTTAAGATTGGGCGAATTGCGCGGCGGCGATTTCGAGAATCTCCTGCGTGATGGCGGCCTGCCGGGCCTTGTTGTATTGCAGGGAGAGGTCGTCGAGGAGTTTGGTGGCGTTGTCCTTGGCCGTTTTCATGGCAACCATGCGAGCGCTGTGCTCGGAGGCCTTGGAGGAAAGGGCGATCTGGTAGAGCTGGCCCGAGATGTGCAGTGGCAGCAGCCGGTCGAGCACGGCGAGCGCATCGGGCTCGAAGGTCATATCGCGGGGATCCCGACGGAAGGCGGCGCCTTCGGAGGCGTCGGGAAGCGTCTTGAGGATGTCTTCGATGCCGGAAATCGGCAGCAGCTGGACGCGGGTCGGCGCCTGATTGAGCGTGTTGACGAAGCGCGGATAGATCACCTCGAAGGTATCGACTTCGCCGTCGAGGAATGCCTTCACGAGCATCTCCGCGGCCGGCCGGATCTCGTGCAACCCCACCTTGTCGGAAAGGGGAAATTCAGCGAGGAGTTTGCGCCCGGTGCGGGTGATGAACTGCGTGCCCTTGCGTCCCATCGAGACGAATACGGCCTCACCCTCGAGTTCGGTAACGACACGAAAGAGATTCGCGTTGAGGGCGCCGCAGAGGCCGCGGTCGGTCGTGATGAGGAGGATCCCCCGGCGCTTGACTTCGCGCTCAGCGAGCAACGGATGGATCGCCTTCTCCTCGAGCTTGGCGGAAACCGAATCGAGTATCTGCGCGAGCAATACAGAGAAGGGGCGGCCGGCCTGAGCGGCC
>RFJS01000146.1 GCA_003694825.1 Verrucomicrobiota bacterium
CACTGGATGCGAAACCACGCCCAGAACCACACATTCTCTTTCGATGTCTGAGAGCCCGTCTGGCCGGAACGAAGCGTGCCGCGGATCGCGCGGTCTCCGACAGGGTCGCGCTTCGGGCTGTTCGGACACGCTCTGAGCGGGGCCCGGCGGAGCCGGACCTCGGACAACCACGCAGGGACCACCATGGAAACTCCACTTCTTTACATCGTTCTCGGCGCGGCGGGATCCGGCCGGCGTCGGGTGATCGCCGATCTGATCCGTGATGGCCTGGGGGATACCTCCCGGGTGCACGTCCTCGTCGCCGGGAGTGAGGCGGAGGCGCCCGGGGAGGTGAGCGAGCGTCTCGCGGCGGCGGGACGGGTCAGTGTCGGGGCATGGACACTGGATGAGGCGGGGCGCCTCGTCGCGGAGATCCCCGAGGGGGTCACGGAAGTCTTCATCCTCGCCGACGGGCGCGCGGATCCGGTCGATCAGATCGAGGCGGTGCACGGTTGGCTGCCGTCGTCGGGGTTGCAGCTCGGGCGCGTCCTGACGGTGCTCAACTGCCGCCTCGCCGTCGACCAGCCCGGCGTGGCGCGCTGGCACGACGCGTGTATCCACTTCTCCGATGTCGTCATCCTCGCCAACCGTGAGGGCGTGCCCAATAAGTGGATCTCCGATTTTCAGGGCCGGCTCCGGAAGGCCCACTTCCCCTGTCTCGTCGAGATGACCCGCAAGGCGGGATTCGCCAACGCCGCGGCGTTGCTCGAGCCCCAGGCCCGGCGCATCTCCCTGTTCTTCGACGATCCGGAGGAATGGCCGGAAATCGACGAGGAGGAGCTGCTGCCCGGGGAAACGCTCGATCTCGTGGGCAAGGAAGATCCGTATATCGAACGGACACCCGCGGGCCGGCGGGCCATCGAACTGCCGGACATCCGCCGTTTCCTCGGCCCCTTGCCGGAGGTCTGAACGGCGTTCCGGGCGGGCGGGAGCGAGGCGGGACGGCTTCGAGCCGCGTCTTCCGCCGCGAGGACCGGCTTCGTGCGCCCTCAGCCGCGCTCTCAGAAACCGAAGAGGCGGGGAAGGGCGAGGGTGAGCGTGGGCCAGTAGCTGATGATCAGGACGGCGGCGAGCTGCAGCCAGAAATACGGCTGCGCGGCCCGCAGCACTTCGCTCATCGGCTTGCCGAACCGGTAGGAGGCGAGAAAGAGGTTCATGCCGACCGGCGGCGTGAGGAACCCGAGGCCGAGGTTGGCGAGAAAGAGAATGCCCAGGTGCACCGGATCGATGCCGAACGCCTCGCCCAGCGGCACGATCAACGGCACCACCACGATGATCGCGGAAAACACATCCATCATGCAGCCGACCAGCAGCAGCACGACCGTGAGCAGGGCGATGAACACCAGCTTTGAAGAGACGTTGGCCGTGACAAAGTCCACCAGCTGCGCCGGCACCTGTGCGTCGACAAGGTAGTTGGTAAAGGCCTGAGCGACACCGAGGATCAGAAGCACGCCGCCGATGAGCAGGCCGCATTCGCGGGCGATCCGCGGGATGGCGCGGTAGCTGAAGTCGCGGTAGACGAGCACCTCGATCAGCAGCGCGTAGAGAGCTGTCACGGCGGCCGCCTCCACCGGTGTGGCCAGTCCGCTGAAAATCCCGCCGAGACTGACCACGGGGATGAGCAGCTCCCACTTCGCCTCGTTGAGCGCACGGAGCGCTTCGCGCCCGTCGAATCCCCAGCCTCGCTTCTGTTCGGATGCGGCCGGCCGGACGCGCGTGGCCCACGTGACGCAGATCAGCGCGAGCAGGAGCCCGGGGCCGACACCGCCGAGAAACATTGCCTTGATCTCCACCTGGGCGATGATCGCGTAGAGGATCAGCGGCAGGCACGGTGCGAACAGCATGCCGACCGATCCGGTGCCGGTCACCAGCCCGATGGCCTGACGTTCCGAATACCGTGCGCCGGTGAGGAAGGGGACGAGCAGGCCGCCGAGGGCGAGGATCGTCACGCCGGAGGCCCCGGTGAGCGAGGTGAAGAACCCGCAGGCGCCGACAGTGACGATGGCCGGACCGGCGCGGAGGTTGCCGACCGTGGCGCGGATCAGCCGGATCATTCGCTCGGAGGTGCCGCCTTCGGCGAGAAAGTAACCGGCGAGGGTAAAGAGCGGCAGCGCGGGAATCGTGGGGTTGGTCGACAGACTGTAGTGCGAAAGAGCGATCGTGGCCAGCGGGGTGTAGGCGCCCCAGAAGAGGAACACGGCGGCCCCGCCGAGCAGGGCGAAGATGGGGGCGCCGAGCACGCCGGTGATGACGAGCAGCGCGAGCAGGAGGTTCACCGGGGTGCTGCTTTCGGGCAGCACCCGCAGCACGCAACCAGCCAGGGCGAGAGCGATGATCACCGCACCGAGGCGCACCGGCCAGGCGTGGGCGGGATGCAGGAGCAGCCGCACGCCCACGGCGAGAAACCCGAGCACCATGGCCAGTTGAAACACGCGCACCGGCAGGCCGAAGGCCACGGCCGGACCCTCGAAGATGTCATGGGCCAGGAGCTGCTGCAGCGCGGCGACCTTTTCGCCGAAGGCTTCGGGGATCATGTAGACCCCGGCTTCGGAGAAGACGAACTCCAGCGCACCCCAGGCCAGCAGCAGGGCGATGCCCGCGGAAAACCCGGCTCGCAGCGCTTCGCAGAGGCCACCCCACGGTTGCCGGAGCCAGGCGAATCCCTGTGAGATCGAGAGCAGGCGGGCCTGCCGGGCGGCCACCGAGCCACCGACGAGGCTCACCAGCAGAGTGAGGTGCTGGGTGAGCGCGTTGCTGCCTGCCAGGCCGGAGCGAAAGACCGTCCGCAGAAGCATCTCCGCGATCGGCGTGAGCATGATGCCGAAGAGGGCGGCCACGAGGAGACCGTCCTCGATGCCATGGACGAGCCGCCACCCGCGGGCGGGAGCCGGG
>RFJS01000599.1 GCA_003694825.1 Verrucomicrobiota bacterium
GGGTTGAAGAACTCGCACTTCACATAGACGTCCGCCTCGAGGCCAGCTGTCAGCCGGTTGAGCTTGATCAGAGGAGTGTTGCCGATGGCGGCTGTGATGTTGGGAAGGGCTGTAGCCATGGTATCTCTTTATTTTGGTTATTGGGTAAAACAGTCAAGATTCGATTTTTCGTCAAGTCGCCGCGCGCCCGGAGGCGGGCTCACAGCACTTTCTCCAGCACCGCCTCGGCGGCAAGCCGTCCCGATTCGAGCGCGCCATTGATGGAGGCGATGCCGCGCCAGTCCCCGGCGACGACGAGCCAGTCCTGCAGCCGGGCCGGGCGCACCGGCACCGCCAGGCTCCCGGCCGGCTGATCCGGCAGCGCCTCGCGGATCCGGTAGATCTTCTCGAGCTTCCACGCCCCCACGGACATGCCGAACCACTCGACGAGCTGCTCGCGCACGGCACAGTCGAGCAGGTGATCGTCCAGCTGCGGGTCGCCGAGGACGACCGCGCTCGCGAGCACCCGGCCCTTCGGCGCGTAGTGCTCGGAGGCCTCGGTGATGAAGACGAGGTTGTTCAGCAAGCCTCGGCCGGAACCGTTGAGCAGCAACGTGGCCCCCTTCATCGGCACCTCGTCGAGACTGTAGTAGAGGTTCGTCACGGCGCGAAAGGCCGGGCGGGGCAAGCCGTCGAAGAGCTGCACCGCCGTCGCCGGATCCGTCGCGATGACAATCTGCCGGCACAACAGATCGCGACCGTCCTCGAGGGAAACCCGTCCTGGCATGACCCGGGCGACCCGGGCGTTGAACATCAGCTTCTCCGGCGGCAGCCGGCCGGCCAATTGCAGCGGGATCTGCTGCATGCCACGCGCGGGCACCGCCACCCGCCCCTTCGAGAACATGCGAAAGAGCCAGTGAAACTTCCGGCTCGAAGTGACCAGCTCGCGCTCGAGGAAGATCCCGCCGAGGAAGGGCCGAAAAAACACCTCCACCATCTCTTCAGTAAAGCCGTCCTCCGCCAGCGCCTCCGCCGTGGTCTTCTCCGGCAGCGCGAGGACGGCATCGAGGCTGCCCCGGCAGACCCGGCTGCGCAGCCGGGCGATCCGCAGCTTGTCGGCGAATGACCCGACCGGACTGAACAGACAGGAAAGGCAGGCCGCCGGATGCCGCCACGGATCGACGAGCGGATGAAACTCGCCATCGCAGAAAACCGTCGCACCCGATTCGAAATAGCGCAGCTCCAGCGCGTCGTAATCGAGCAGCCGGCGCGCCTCCGGGTAACTGGTCAGAAAGACCTGAAACCCGCGGTCGAAGAGGTATCCCCGCTCACTGTCCGTCCGCACGCGCCCGCCGACGCGATCGGCAGCTTCGACCAGGGTGAAATCCACACCGGCCTCCTGCAGCCTCAATGCACAGGCGAGCCCGGCCAGACCGGCGCCGACGATCACGACATCACTCATCGCCTCACCATCAAAAGCATCCGCCCGCCCTCGGCTACTGCAAATTGAGCCTCGCGGCCACCGCCTCTCCTGCCTCCAGCCCGGAAAGTGCGGCCCCCTCGACACGTGCCCCGCCGAAAGCGTCACCACAAATGACAAGCCGGTCCCCACACCACGCCACACGCCGCGCCGTCAATGTGGCGACCGGCCGCGCGTAGCGCCATCGGTGCAGCGAAGTGGCCGCAACCGTCTTCGCGGGAATCCACCTCTTGACCGCGGCCAGCAGTGCCGCCGTCACCACTTCCGGGGACGCCTCGAAGTTTTCTGCTGAAAACTCGGACGAACCGTGGATCGTCACCGCCGTCCGGCCGTTCGCGACGCCTTTCCGTGTGTTGTCCGCCAGCCACGACACCGGGCCTTCCGCAAATTCAAGAAAGCCCGATTCCGGCAACCCCGCCGGGGCTTCGTTGAGCACCGCCATCAGCGCAAAACACGGGGCATAGCGCACGGCCTCCAACTGGACCTGCACCTCCGGGGGCAGAGCCACGCCGCCGGCTTCCAACAACGCCAGCGCCTGCGGAACCGGTGCGGTCAGGATCGCGTGTCCCGCTTCGAGCACCGAGTCGTCTTGCACCCGCACGGAAACTTTCCGCCGCCGTTCGTCGAAACCGACCGCAACGACCAGCGTTTCGCGTCTCACCGACAGTCCCGCCTGGAGTTGTTTGGCCGGCGCCGTCATCGAGGGCACCCCCCGGTAGCCGACCTCCATGCCCGACCGTCCCGGACGCCGAAACCACCGCGCCGCCACACCCGAAGCGACCCAACGATCCACCCACCGCTGAAACCGAGGATCCCGGGCTGTGAAAAACTGCGCGCCGTGATCGAAAATGCCGCCGCCAAACCGGCGCGTCGCCATCCGTCCACCGACGCCCCGGCTCTTCTCGACCACCACCACCCGCAAACCGCGGTCCGCCAGTGTCCGCGCGGCCACCGCGCCCGCGATTCCCGCCCCCACCACGATCACATCGAAGGTTTCGCTCATGCTAGCACGACCGCTCCCGCCCCAGCAGATGCCTCAGGGCCGGCTCCAGCTCACCGTGGAGGAAGGCATGTCCGGCCTCGAGCAGACGCGCGGGCTTCACCCGACTGCTCGCCAGCATCGTCTCCGTCGCCATCTGGCCGAAAGCCAGGCGCAATGCAATCGCGGGTGTAGGCACGACCGACGGCCGCCCCAGCACCCGGGCCAGGGTGTGGGCGAATTCGCCATTGGTCACCGGTGTCGGCGTCACCGCATTGACGGGCCCGGTCATCGACCGATCGGTGAGCAGTCGCAGCAGCACCTCCAGCAGATCGTCCATGGCAATCCAGCTCATCCATTGCCGTCCACCGCCAACCGGACCGCCGAGACCACTCCGGAAAAGCGGCAGCAATTTCGCCAGCGCCCCGCCCGACGGCGTCAGCACCACTCCCAGCCGCGGCAGCACCGTGCGCACCCCGAGCGTCTCCGCGCGCCGCGCCTCCGCCTCCCATCGCCGGCAGACCTCAGCCAGAAAACCCCGCCGCACCCCGGCGCTCTCATCGACCTCTCGGTCCCCGGTGTCGCCATAGATCCCGACGGCCGACGCATTCACGAACACAGAGGGAGGTTTCTCCATCGTGGCCATCGCCTCGACGAGCGCCCGCGTGCTCTGCACACGGCTCTCGAGAATGAGCCTGCGGCGCTTCGACGTCCATCGCCCCTCGGCAATGTTTGCCCCGGCGAGGTTGACGATCGCATCCACGCCCTCGAGCGCCGCCGCCTCGATCCGGCCCGATTCCGGCTCCCACCGGAACATCCCCGGCGCGCCGGATCGCGACAGACGCACGACCTCGTGTCCCTGGGTGGTCAGATACGGCACGAGCGCCGACCCCACCAGCCCCGTCGCGCCTGTCACGAGCACTTTCATGCGCGGAACATGACGCAGCCGCCGCCAGGTCTCAAGATCCCTGCTCGTCACCGCGTGCCGATAGCAGAACAGACGCTCCA
>RFJS01000147.1 GCA_003694825.1 Verrucomicrobiota bacterium
ATTCTCCGGGAGAATGAGTGGGGTGGCTACACGCTCCCGGCGAAGGGGCTTTATCCGTATCAATGGAACTGGGACTCGATGTTTGTCGCGCTGGGATTCGCGGAGTTCGATCTCGACCGGGCCTGGGAGGAGGTGGAGACGCTTTTCGCCGGTCAGTGGCGCAACGGGATGGCGGCGCATATCGTCTTCCGGCGAAAGGCGGCGTCTTATTTCCCGGGGCCGGATGTATGGCGGGCAGGCGAGGCGATGCCGACTTCCGGTTGTTCGCAGCCGCCGGTGGCGGCGACGGTGGTGCGCGAGCTCTACGAGCGCGATCCGGTGGCGGGAAGGCCGCGGCTCGAGACCCTGTTTCCGAAGCTGATGGCCTGGCATCGCTGGTTTCATACCATGCGGGTGGTGAGCGGCGGCGCCGCCATCGCGGTGACGCATCCCTGGGAGTCCGGGCGCGACAATTCTCCGGATTGGGACGAGGCGCTGGCCAATGTCGATCCGGCCGGCGTGGCGCCCTATGTGCGGCGCGACCTGGATCACGTGGATCCGTCGATGCGCCCGACGCAGGCGGATTACGACCGCTATATCCGGTTGGTGGAGTGGGGGCGCGATCATGGCTGGGATCATGCGCAGATCACGCGGGAGGGGCCGTTTGCGGTGGCGGACCCGGGGATCACGTTCATTCTCATGCGGGCGGATGCCGATCTGTTGCATCTCGCCCGGCTGCTGGCGGTGCCGGGAGCAGCCGCGGAGATCGAGGGGTGGCAGGCGAAGCGACACGACGCGGCCGATCAGCTCTGGTCAGAGCCGCTCGGTGCCTATGTGGCGCGGGATCTGCGCACGGGGCGGCGGGCGCAGGGGATTTCGAGCGTGGCGTTTCTCGCCCCCTATGCCGGATGGCTGGACGCGCGGCGCGACGGGCGCCTGATGGATCACCTGCGACGTTTTCTCGAGCGGGTGCGGTATGGCGTGCCGAGTTTCGACCCGGATGACCCCCGGTTCGACCCGCGTCGCTACTGGCGCGGGCCCTCCTGGGCGATCGTCAACTACCTGATCGCGCGCGGGCTCCGGGAGCAGGGGGCCGAGGCCGAGGCGAGACGTATCCGCGCCGATACCCGGGCGATGATCGAGAAGTCGGGATTTTTCGAATACTTCAATCCGCTCGATGGCAGCGGCGCGGGTGGGCGCAATTTTACCTGGACGGCGGCGATCTGGCTGGCGTGGGCGTCGCCGATGGTGGGGGAGGGATAGGCGAACACGGGCGGCCCGGGGGCCGTGTCACCCGCCGACGGTGCGCCGACTGTTTCCGTGTTTTCGGTACGCGTCTACCAGCCGGAGGAACGGCGCAGGTGCACTGTTTCGTAGAGGTTTTCCGGGATTTCCTGGATGAACTGGCTGGCCGGGGCGTGCATCATCGGGCCGCCACGGCCGCTGACGCGCGGGTGGCAGAGGTAGAGCTCGTCGCGGGCGCGGGTGACGGCCACGTAGAAGAGCCGGCGCTCTTCCTCGACATCGCCCGCCTCGATGGCCCGCCGCAGGGGGAATTGCCCCTCGGAGAGGCCGATGACGAAGACGACGTCGAATTCCAGCCCCTTGGCCTGGTGGACGGTGGTGAGGCGCACCGCGTCGCGTTCGTCGTCGACGCCGCGGTCGGAGGTCTCGGAGGTGAGGAGGGTGATCTGCGCGATGAGCTCGGTGATATCCTCGTAGCGACGGGCGAAACCGATCAGCGCGGTGAGGTCGTCGAGGCGGTTCGTGTAGTTGGCGTAGGCGCCCTTGAGGTAGGTGCCATACCAGCCCTCGACGGCTGCGCTGAGAACGTCGGCCGGTGTGCCGGTTTCGGCGCGCTCGCGCATGTCCCGCAGGGTCTGCATGAGGGATTCCCAGTCGTCGCGGGCGGGGGCGGGGACTTTGGCGAGCACCGGCCTGGCGAGGCAGGCCTCGGTGAAGTCGGTCTGTTCGTCGGCCGCGTGTTTTTCGGCGAGGTCGTAGAGCTTGCGGGCGCCCTTCTCGCCGATCTTCGGAAGGAGCACGGCGAGGCGGGCGAAGGCGGGGAAGTCCTGGGGGTTGAAGACGATGCGCAGGTGGGCGACGACGTCCTTGATGTGCGCTTGTTCGAAGAAGCGGACGCCGCTGGTGATCATGTAGTCGATGCCGGCCTTGGACAGCAGCACCTGCAGGTCGATCGCCTGATAGTGGGCGCGATAGAGGATGGCGATATCGCGCAGCCGGCGGCCTTCGTCGATGAGGCCCTGCAGGCGGGAGAGGACGAATTTCGCCTGTTCTTCGGTGTCGAGGGTGGGGACGAGGAACGGTTTCTGGAAGGAGGGCCGGGCGGGGCGCAGCTCTTTGTCGAAGCCGCGGCCGGCCGCGATCTGATGCCGCAGGACGGCGTTGGCGAAACGCAGGATCTCCGGCGAGCTGCGGTAGTTGGTCTCGATGCGAAAGATGCGGGTGCCCGGATGCCGGTCCGGGAAGGTCATGATGTTTTCGAAATTCGCTCCGCGCCAGGTGTAGATGCACTGGGCATCGTCGCCCACCGCCATGATGTTGTGGTCGGCGGCCATCCGATCGACGATCTCGGCCTGGAGGACGTTGGTGTCCTGGTATTCGTCGACGAGCGTGTAGCGAAAGCGGCGGCGGTAGCCCTCGGCGACGTCGGGCGCCTTCTGGAGCAGGACCAGCCAGAGTTCGAGCAGGTCGTCGTAGTCGACGACGTTGTGGCGGCGCTTGATTTTCTCGTAGGCCCGGGCGAAGGGGACGATGTCCTCGGCGAATTCGCGGTGCTGGGGGAAGTGGCGGTCGAGGGTGGGGACGATGTCGAGCCGGGTGTTGCGCGCGAGGCTGATGATGTTGGCGATGACGCGCGGCTTGGGGTTGCCCTTGTCCCTGAGGAAGTGGCGGTCCGTGCTCTGGATCGCCTCCCGCAGAAGGGATTCGGCCTCGCCTTCGTCGAGGATGGTGAAGCCGGGCTCGAGGCCGACGGCTTCGCCGTGCGTGCGCAGGATGCGATGCCCGATGCTGTGAAAGGTCCCGCCCCAGAAGCGGCGGGCGTCGATGCCGGTGAGATCCTCCACCCGGCTCAACATTTCCCGGGCCGCCTTGTTCGTGAAGGTGAGCAGGAGGATCTCGTGCGGCTGCACCCCGCGAGTGAGCAGGTAGGCGACCCGATAGGTGAGGGTGCGGGTCTTGCCGGAGCCGGCGCCGGCGAGCACGAGCATCGGTCCCGGCTCGGCGGTCACGGCGGCATGCTGCTCGTCGTTGAGTTCGGCGCGGAAATCGATCGGCGGGATGTCGCGCGGAGAGGCGTGGGAATCGGAGAGGGTGAACTCCATGGCGGAAGCGAAGTTTTGTGATGGGCGCAAAGAGGCGGACGCGGGGCAAGGAAAACCTCTGCGCAGGGGGTGGCGGCAGGGTGCCGGCCTGCCGAAGAGAGCACGGTCACGGCAGGCTGCCAGCCTGCCATCTCATTCATTCGGGTTCGTCCCGGCGCGTTGTTCCGCGCGATCGCGGGAAATTGGCTGCCCGACATGGGTTCGAACCATGACTGGGTGAGTCAAAGTCACCTGTGCTACCATTACACCATCGGGCAGACGGTCTTTTCGACGGGGGCGAAAACGTGCCCCCATGAAAATGGTGCGTCAAGTCGGGAAATTTCCCGTTCGTCCGGCCGCCGCAGGTGGAAAATCCCGTAACACACGGACATTGACCCGCTTAGGCAACGCGCACAAAACAGGAGGCATGAAGAAGACGGCCCGAAGCGCCACGTCACGGAAGATCAAATACAAGCGCATCATCCTCAAGCTCAGCGGCGAGGTGCTGCGCTCCGCGGAGACGGGGGATCCGATCGACTGGAATACGCTCGAGCGCATCTGCCGCCAGATCAAGGCCATCCACGAGCTCGGCGTCGAGGTCGGCATCGTCATCGGCGGCGGGAATATCTTTCGGGGCATTTCGGGCACGTCCAAGGGCGTGAACCGCACGACCGGCGACTACATGGGCATGCTCGCCACGGTGATCAATGGCCTGGCCTTCATGGAGTGCCTCGAGAAGATGGGCGTGGTGACCCGGGTGCAGACGTCGATCCCGATGGATCAGGTCGCCGAGCCCTTCATCCTGCGCCGGGCGATCCGCCACCTCGAGCGCGGGCGGGTGGTGATCTTCGTCGCCGGCACCGGCAATCCCTATTTTTCCACCGACACCGCGGCCGCGCTGCGGGCGAGTGAAATCGGCGCCCAGGTGTTGATGAAGGCCACGAAGGTCGACGGGGTTTACGACAAGGATCCCGCCAGGCACAAGGACGCCAAACGCTACGAGACGCTCAGCTACATCGACGCGCTCAAGCAGCGCCTCAACGTCCTCGACTCTACGGCCTTCTCCCTGTGTCTCGACAACAACATCCCGATCCTCGTGTTTGACCTCAACGCCAGGTCCGCCATCGAGCGGGCGGTGTGTGGCGGCAAGGTGGGCACCCTCGTGTCGTGAGCCGCTGCGGCGCCTGCTTTCCGCTCGCCGCCGCCCCGCGAGTCCGATCACCTGCCGGAGGTTTTCAGTAATCAACAAGAACCCCCTGATCCATTCCATCCATGAAACCGCATCCGATCATCGAAGACATGATTCACCGCATGGAGACTGCGGTGAACCACACGCTGCATGAGTTTGCCACCGTCCATACCGGCAAGGCATCGCCGGCCATGGTCGAGGGCGTGATGGTCGATGCCTACGGCAGCCCGATGCGTCTGAAGGACGTGGCCGCCATCACCACGCCGGACGCCCGGCTCATCGTGGTGCAGCCCTGGGACAAGTCCCTGGTCAAGCCCATCGAGAAGGCGCTGCAGGTTGCCAACCTCGGCATCAACCCCGCCGTCGACGGCGCCGTCATCCGTCTGCCGCTGCCCGAGCTCAGCCGCGAGCGGCGCCAGGAGCTGGTCAAGGTCGTCCATCGCCTTGCCGAGGAGGGGCGCGTCGCGCTGCGCAACATCCGCCGCGACGCGATCGACCAGATCAAGAAGCTCGAGAAGAATCACGAGATCTCCGAGGACGACGCCCGTCGGCTCGAGAAAGAGGTCCAGCAGCACATGGACCGCTTCAGCAAGAGTCTCGGCGATCACGCCGAGGCCAAAGAGAAGGAGCTGCTCTCGCTCTGAGCCGCCGGAGCGTTATGGCCGGCCTGCCGGGGCACTCGGTTCTCCGGCGCCACGGCTCGCCTGGGCGGGAGCCGGCCGAAAGGTGATGTCATGAAAACGCCGCCGCCTGTGCAGCTGCCGCGTTCGGCGCGGATCGTCATCAAGCTCGGCACCGGAGTGCTCACCTCCGGTATCGGCCAGCTCGATCGCGCCCGCATCGAGGCCATCGCGGGCCAGGTCGCCGGACTCCGCCGCGATGGCGCCCGGGTGGTGATCGTCAGCTCGGGCGCGGTCGGTCTGGGCATGGGCCGCCTCGGGTTGAAACACCGGCCCGCCGAACTGGCGCGCAAACAGGCCTGTGCCGCCATCGGCCAGCGGCTCCTCGTCGACGAATGGCAGCGCGCCTTCGACCCGCACGGCATCACCATCGCCCAGGTTCTGCTCACTCATGACGACCTGCGGCTGCGCCGCCGCTATGTCGGCGTCTCGCGCACGATCGAGCAGCTCCTCGCCTACGAGACGGTCCCGGTCATCAACGAAAACGACGCTGTCAGCGCGGCGGAGATTCGCTTCGGCGACAACGACACCCTCTCCGCCATGGTGGCCAGTCTCCTCGGCGCCGATTTCCTCTTCATCCTCTCCACCGCGCCGGGCCTGGTCGATCTCGATGGCACCGGTGAGATCATGCCCCACGTGCGGCGCATCACCCCGGAGATCGAAGGGCTCGCCCGCGGCACCACCAGCGTCACCGCCGTCGGCGGCATGGTCAGCAAAATCGCCGCGGCGAAGCTCGCGACCAAGGCGCATTGCGGCGTCTTCATCGCCAGCGGGGCGGAGCCTGACATCCTGCCACGGCTCATCGCGGGCGAAGCGCCGGGCACTTATTTCGAGCCCGACGGCCGGGGCATGGACGCCCGCAAGCGCTGGCTGGCGTTCTTTCAGCGGCCGTGTGGCACGATCCGCGTCAACGACTGCGCCGTGCCGGTCCTGCAGCGCGAGGGGCGCAGCCTGCTCGCCGTCGGCATCACCGGCGTCGAGGGCGCGTTTGCCGAAGGTGACATCGTCGACATCGCCGCACCCGACGGCACGGTCATCGGCCGCGGCGTCGCCCGTTTCGATGCCGAAGCGATTCGCCGCATCGCCGGCAAGTCCTCGGACGAGATCCGCCGTCTCTTCCCCGGGCGCCGCCGTGTGGAGGTCGTGCACCGCAACGACCTCGTCCTGCTCTGATCGCGCCCGGCCCTGGTCCGCCGCGAGGCCGGGAATTTCACGCGTCCTCGAGGGCCCAGTCGCGCGCGCGCTCCACGGCGCGCTGCCACTGGCGTCGCGAGGCGGCGACGTCTTCCGGAGCCCGCGATGGCTTCACCCGCGCGTCCACGGCCCAGTTCCGGGCGATCGCCTCGCGCGACGGCCAGTAGCCCACGGCGAGGCCGGCCAGGTAGGCGGCGCCGAGGGCGGTCGTCTCCAGGCAGGCCGGGCGCACGATGTCGGTTTGCAGCAGGTCGGCCTGAAACTGCAGCAGCGGCGCGCTCTGAGCGGCGCCGCCGTCCACGCGCAGCTCGGTGAGCCGCAGGCCGGAGTCCCGTTGCATCGCCTCCAGCACGTCGGCCGATTGAAAGGCGATCGACTCGATCGCGGCCCGGCAGATCTGCGCCCGGCCCGAGCCGCGGGTGAGCCCGACGATCGTGCCGCGCGCATGGGGATCCCAATACGGCGTTCCCAGCCCGGTGAAGGCAGGCACGAGGAAAACGCCGCCGGCATCGGGCACGCTCGCGGCCAGCGCGCTGCAGGCCTCGGCCGACTCGACCAGGCGCAGTTCGTCGCGCAGCCACTGCACCACCGCGCCGGCGATGAACACCGAGCCCTCGAGCGCGTAGGTCGTCGCCTCTCCGGGCAGGCGCCACGCGATCGTCGTGAGCAGGCCGTGGGCGGAGCGCACGGCGCGGGTGCCGGTGTTGGCCAGCAGGAAGCAGCCCGTGCCGTAAGTGTTCTTGGCCATGCCGGGCTCGAAGCAGGCCTGACCGAAGAGTGCGGCCTGTTGATCGCCGGCCATGCCCGCGATGGGGATGGCGGCGCCGATGCGCCCGGCGTCGGTCTCGCCGTAGATCTCGCTCGAGAGCCCGACCCGCGGCAGCATGGCGCGGGGGATGCCGAGGCAGTCGAGCAGCTCGTCGTCCCAGTCGTTTTCGTGGATGTTATAGAGGAGGGTGCGGGACGCGTTGGAGGGATCGGTGGCGTGGACGCGGCCGTCCGTGAGATTCCACAGCAGCCACGTATCGACCGTGCCGAAGAGCAGTTCGCCGCGCTCAGCTCGGGCGCGCGCGCCCTCATGGTGCTCGAGCATCCAGGCGAGTTTGGTCCCCGAGAAGTAGGGGTCGAGGCGCAGACCGGTCTTGCGGGCGAACAGCTCGCCGTGCCCGGCCTCCTCGAGGCGGGGGCACAGGGCGGCGGTGCGCCGGTCCTGCCAGACGATGGCATTGCCGATCGGCCGGCCGGTCGCGCGTTCCCACACCAGCGTGGTTTCCCGCTGGTTGGTGATGCCGAGAGCGGCGATGGCCGACGGGGCGATGCCGGCGCGGGCGAGGACTTCGGCGATGACCGCGCTCTGGCTCGCCCAGATCTCGCGCGGGTCGTGTTCGACCCAGCCGGGGCGGGGATAGATTTGCGCGAACTCCCGGCGGGCCACCGCGCGAGGCGTGCCGGTGCGATCGAAGACAATGGCGCGGGAACTGGTCGTGCCCTGATCGAGGGCGAGGATGAACGATTCGGCCATGAGCGGGGCAGGTTGTGTCTCAGGCAAAACCGCCGCCCGGCCGAAGGCGATTTTCTTTTGTCCGGCCGCGGGCCGCAGGGTGGTCCGGGCGGGCGCGGCCGTCCGGGGATGCGGATCAGTCGTCGGCAGCGGTGTCGGCCTCGCGCAACCACTGCGCCGTCAGGCGGACGACGTGGGCGAGATGGGGCGGACGGATCATCTCCATGTGTTCGCAATCGATGTCGGCGAGGGCGAAGTTTTCCGGCCTGACGAGTCCTCGCCAGCCCCAGTCGTCGGTGAGCCGGTAGCGAAGGGCGTCATCGGGGGAAAGCCGCCTGGCCCGGATGACCCGGAGCCTGCCGTCGTAGCTTGGCATTTGATACGCGTGGCGGGCGCGCGCCTGGGCCGCCTGCCATGGGTCGGCGCTCTCCCCGGGAAGCCCGCCCGCGTCGGTGGCCTCGCGGCGAAGAAGGCTTCGCACAAGATCGCCGCAAGCCACGCGCGTGTGCCGCAGCGCGGTTCGCACCAGGGCGGAGCGGGGCGCGTGGCAGCCGGTGGGCCGCGCGGCGAACAGCGCGGCCCGCCAACGGGCGGCGAGGTTGCGCTCCGGCCAGCGTTCGAAGGGAAAAGTGTGCCAGAGCACGAGGGCGCGCACGTCCTCGCCGGCGGCGCGCAGCCGCCGGGCCACCTCGTAGGCGAAGACCCCGCCGATACAGAAACCGGTCAGCGCGTAGGGGCCATGCGGCTGGACGCGCCGGATCTGGCGGATCACCGCCTCGGCGATGGTTTCGACGCGGTCGAGGGGCGACTCCGATCCATCCACGCCGGGGAGGATGATGCCGTCGAAGTAGGGGCGGTCCGGGGCGACGGCTTCGGCGAGCTCGCGCGGCATGACGCCGATGCCGCCGTAGCCGGGGATGTTGAAAAGCGGTGTCCCGCGGCCGGCCCCGCGCAACAGGTCCGGGCCGGCCGCAACCGTCGCGGTCGGAGACGCCGGCGCCGCGAGCAGGCGTGCCTGCGCTTCCACGGTGCGGGCGATGAGGAGATCGGCGAGCGCCACAGGACGGTCGAAGGTCGACTGCAGCGCCCGCTGCAGATGCATGACCAGCAGGGAATGACCGCCGACGGCGAAGAAATCCTCGTCGGCGGCGATCGACTCGCGCCCGAGAAGCTCCCGCCAGATCGCCGCGACGGTTTTTTCGGCCGGGCTCCTCGGGGGACGGCCGGTCGCAGCCGTCCGGGCCAGCGCCGCGGCGGCCTCGGCGGAGAGGGCGCCGCGATCGACCTTGCCGGACGCCGTCCGGGGGATGGCGGCGACGTGTATCCAGGCCGTGGGGATCATCGTATCCGGAAGGTGGGCCTGGGCGTGGTCGCGCACGGCCGCCGGGTCGGCCGGGCCGGCGATACACGCGGCGAGCTGGAACCCGGCGGAGCCGCGATCGACGACGGCGACGGCGGCGTCATCGACGCCGGGCGCGGCGCGGAGCATGGCGTCGATCTCGCCGGGTTCGATCCGGTGGCCGCGCACTTTGATCTGTTCGTCGGCGCGGCCGAGAAACTCGAGTTCGCCGGCCCGGTTCCAACGGGC
>RFJS01000148.1 GCA_003694825.1 Verrucomicrobiota bacterium
GAAAGCGAGACAAGTGTTCGCGTGCTCGGGGCCTTCCGCCGCATGCCGGCGCTGCGCATCCCGGAGCGCCACCTCGGCCTGACCAGTGCGGGCGAGGCCACCATCCCCGAGAGCTTATATGCCGATCTCGCCGCCATCGGCGAGGCGACCTGCAACCTGCCGGCCCTCCTCGCCATCGCCATGAGCGCCCGCCCGCTCCCCTGCGGCGTCCCGCCCGCTGCGCCCGCCGAGGTCACATCCACCAAAAACGCATCGCGCCCGATCCTGGCCGTCGCCCGGGACCACGGCTTTAGTTTCTACTACCCGGAAAACCTCGCCCTGCTCGAAAACGCCGGCGCGCGCATCGTTTTCTTCAGTCCGCTCGCAGGTGAATCGATTCCGCCGGATGCCGCAGGCGTCTACCTCGGCGGCGGCTACCCGGAACTCCACGCGGAAGCACTCTCACGCAACGCCCGCCTCAAATCCGATCTTCACGCCTTGCGCGATCGCGGGGGGCTCATCTGGGCGGAGTGTGGCGGCTTCATGGTGCTCACCGAGGCCATCGTCGACAGCGACGGACGGCGCTGGCCGATGGCCGGGCTCATCCCCGGTGAGACCCGCATGACCGACCGGCTCGCCGGCTTCGGCTACCGGATCGTCAAGGCGGTCGACGACAATCTACTCGCGACCAGGGGCGAGACCCTCCGCGGCCATGAGTTTCACCACAGCACCTGGCACCCGGATCCGCAGACGGCCCGGAAGCACAACCCGTGGCACACGTCCGACAGCAAGGGCCGACGCGTCGACACCCCGACAGCCTATGCCGAGGACAACCTTCTCGCCGGATACCTGCACATCCATCTCGGCCAGAGCCCACGCCTGCCCCACCGGATCGTCAAACGCCTTGCCAACGCCGCCTCCTCCTTCGCCCCGGCCTGACTCACCGCGCCTCCCGGCCGGACCGGGGCCCGCCGCCCCCTGCCCCGTCACCGGCCGGCGGAACCGCCGTTGCGCCGCGCGATCGCCCGGCCCGCCGCGGCCACCCGCCCGCGCAACTCGAGCGGCTCCAGCACTTCCGCGTGCGCTCCCCAGCTGAGAATCCATCGCTCGATCTCCTCGAAACTCGCCAGGCGCAACTCGAGCACGCTCGAGCCATCCGCCGCTTTTTCGATCACCTGTGAGTGATGCCAGAACCGTTCGTTGACCAGCCGCGTGGCCCAGGGATCGAAAGCGATGCGGATGCGATGATCGCCCTCCGCCGTGAAGACGCCGAAGCTTCCCCCAAGGTGCTTTTCCAGGGAAAAGTCCGCGGGGCGCTCGAAGCGGCGCGCCGTCACCCTGACCTGCGACATTCGCGGGATGGCGAAGGTCCGCTTCGCTCCCCGGTCGATGTCATGACCGATGACATACCATTGGTTGTTGATGCACGCCAGGGTGTAGGGTTGCACGCGCCGGCGCATGGGCTGGTCGTCGGCGAGCTTCCTGTAGTTGAACGTCAACTCCCGGCTCTCCAGCACCGCCTTGCTGACCGCGGCGAACCGCTTCATATCCGTCTTCGACGACGGCGCAAAGGGCCGAAACGATACCGCCTGCCTCACGGACTCGAGACTGACCTCGACCATGTCCGGCATCCGGCTGAGCAGTTTCTCGAAAGCGAACTTGAGCGGTTCTTCAAAGGTCGTCCCGCGATACTGCTCGAGCGCCTTCTGAGCCACGAGCAGCGCCATCAACTCCGCCTCGGAAATCTTCACATTCGGCAGATTTTCGACCGGCTCGGTGTAATAGTAGCCCCGCCGGGCTGCATCGTAGGCAATGGGCAGGCCCATCTGATCGCGCATGAACTCGATGTCGCGCTGAATCGTCTTCGGCACGACTTCGATCTCGGCCGCGAGGGTGCTGCAGTTCGGATACCGGCCTGCCCGCAATGCCTCGTCGATACGCATCATCCGCATGAGCGGAGGCCGCGATGCCCGCTGGCGGACGGCAAGTGTCGCACGTTTCGGAGCCATGATCCCCTTTGTATCGGCACGATTCCACGCCCGTCCATCTTCATCGCGCCACCGCTCCCTTCCAGGCGCGCGCGTTGTCAGGCGGCGCGGCAACGCGCGTCGAAGGCGCGGCGCAAGCGCACCCGATACTCACAAGGCAGGGGATAAACCGTCACGAGCGCGAAGCACCCCGGATCCACCTTGTCCGCCCGGAAGATGTAGAGGTGTTCGCCGTAGATCCGCGGGACGATCCCCTCGTCGCGCACGACACGATTCGTCAGGTAACGCCGCACGGCCCCACGCACCGACTCGGGCCCGATCCCGAAACAGAAAACGCGATCGACCATCCGGCGCAGGGTAACCTCCCTCCAGCGCAAGCGCTGGCGCGCCCGCTGCACAGCATGTCTCGTCAGTCCGATTTTCATAGCATCAACTCCTCGCGCCCGATTATGCCGGGACACCTCGGACACAGGTGGTCCGAGTCAGTTTTTTTCGTGTCGGACAACCTGTGTCCGACCGGGGCGGCTATGCTCGCTCCCCTGACAAATCAACGCCGGCGCAGCGCCTCACGAAGTGAC
>RFJS01000149.1 GCA_003694825.1 Verrucomicrobiota bacterium
AATCCCATCCGTATCCCGAGCCGCCAACGCTTCTCTCTGAACCTCCCATGGAAATCATAGACGGAAACGCCATCGCCGCCTCCATCATCGCGGAACTCAAAGAAAAAGTCGCCGCCCGCCCCGCCGGCACCGAACCGCCCTGCATCGCCTTCATTCGTGTCGGCGACGACCCGGCCTCCGTCTCCTACGTCAACAAAAAGAACAAGACCGCCGCCGAGATCGGCATGGCCACCCGCCTCACCCTCCTGCCCGAAGACGTCTCGGAAGACAAACTCAACGCCGCCATCGACGAACTCAACGCCGACCCGGCCGTCCACGGCATCCTCATCCAGGCCCCGCTGCCCAGACACCTCGACGAAGTGCGCGCCTTCCGTCGCATCGCCCCGGAAAAAGACGTCGACGGCCTCGGCACCATGAACCTCGGCAAAATCGCCCAGGACGACGACTCCGGCTTCGTCTGCTGCACTCCGGCGGGCATCATGGAGCTGCTCCGCCGCTCCGGCGTCACGCTCTCCGGCAAACACGTCGTCGTCGTCGGCCGCAGCCTGCTCGTCGGCAAACCCGTCGCCCTGCTTGCCCTGCAGAAGCGCGAACACGCCAACGCCACCGTCACCGTCTGCCACTCGCGCACCGCCGACCTCGCCGCCATCACCCGCCAGGCTGATGTCCTCATCGCCGCCATCGGCATCCCCGAATTCATCAAGGCCGACATGGTCAAGCCCGGCGCCGTCGTCATCGATGTCGGCATCAACCGTGTCGCCGACCCCACCCGCAAGCGCGGATACCGGCTTGTCGGCGACGTCGATTTCCCCGCGGTCTCCCCGCTCGCCTCGAAAATCACCCCGGTCCCGGGAGGCGTCGGCCCCATGACCGTCGCCATGCTCATGCGAAACACGTTTAAAGCCTGGGAGCGCGTCGGCCGTTAGCTGGGGAAAGGGTCCTTCACCGGCCCTTCTACCCCACACACAAACCATTGCCGACAGCAACACCCACGATTCTCGTCGTCGACGACCATCCCATCAACATCACGCTCATCAAAAAACGACTCGAGCGTGAGGGGATGCGTGTCATCACCGCCAACAGCGGATCGGAGTGCCTGACCGTCACCCGGCAGGAGGATCCCGACCTGATCCTCCTCGACGTCATGATGCCGCAGATGGACGGCTACGAAACATGCCGGCGGCTCAAACAAGACACCGCAACCCGCTCCATCCCCGTCGTCTTCCTCACCGCCAGCGACTCCAAAGAAGGCATGCTCGAAGGCCTCGAGGCCGGTGGCATCGACTACCTCTTCAAGCCCGTCGATCTCGACGAGATGGTTGCCCGTGTCCGCAGCCAGCTCAAATACCAGGCGATCATCAAACAAAACCTCGACCTTACGGAACGCCTCAGCGACGCCCGGCGTGCGGCAGCCCTCGGCGCCCTCTCCCAGGGAATCTCCCACAACCTCAACAATCTCCTCGGCGTCATCTACGGCTTTGTCGGCCTTGCCCGTCTCAACGTCAACAAGCCCAACGAACTCCGCAAGAACCTCGACAAAATCGAGGAGGGCATCACCCGGATGACCAAAATCATCCGCCAGGTCACGAGCGTATCCACCCGCCTCCAGGTCACGACCTCCCGGCTCGATCCGACACGCCTCGCCGAAAACGCCGTCACCCGCCTGCACAACGAATTTCGCATCCCCGGAGACATCGAAATCGTCAACGACTCCGGTGGCATCGAAGTCATGGGCAACATCGAGATCCTCGAGGACGCTCTCGGCAAGCTCCTGCTCAACGCCTGGGAAAGCTACGCCCAGCCCCCCGCCGGCCAGCCCTTCGCCGAGATTCACATCCGCACCGCCATGCGCCGCGGCCGCCGCTTCATCGAATATCACGTGCTCGACCGCGGCCGCGGACTCGACCCCGAAATCCGCGACCACATTTTCGAACCGTTCGTCAGCACCAAAACCACCGTTGGCGTCGGCATGGGCCTCACCATCGCCCGCCATGCCATCCGCAACCTCGGTGGCGAGATCGAGCTCGTCGATCGCGAAGATGGCAGCGGTGTCGACGCCTGTATCGCGCTCCCTGCCGCCGAATCCGCCCGGATCTCCGCTGCCTGACGCTCCGGCACGATCGCCCCCGCCTCTCTCCAGGCCGGTCCTCGCGCCGCACTTTCCCCTTTCCCCACCGCGGCGAGCCGCATTGAGTGCCCCCTCATGACACAATGGGCATTCATCGGAGCAGGCGCCATGGCCGGAGCCATCGTGCGCGGACTCATCGCCGCCAACACCGCCTCCCCTGAGGCCATCGCCTGCATCGGCGGCAACGATCCGACCGCTGCCAACCTCGCGCGCGACACCGGCATCCGCGCCGCCCGCTCGTTTGCCGAACTCATCGGCTCCGCGGACGTCATCGTCGTCGCCTGCAAACCGCAAAACCTCGCTGATCTTCCCGCCGAGGTCGGCGAGCTCACCGCTGACAAACTCATCATCTCCATCGCCGCCGGCAAACGGCTCGAAACGCTCGCCCGCATCTTCCCGAATGCCCGGAACATCGTCCGCGTCATGCCCAACACCCCGGCACAAATCGGTGCCGGCATCTCCGGGTGGTGCCCCTTGAAGCCCATCAGCGAGTCCGACCGCGCGCTGCTCCTCTACATGCTCAAAGCCATGGGGCGCGCCGTCGAAGTCGCAGAGTCGGACATGGACGCCGTCACCGCCGTCAGCGGCAGCGGACCGGCCTACGTCTTCGAATTTGCCGCCGCCCTGCGCGAAGCCGGCATCCAGGTCGGCCTGCCTGCCGACACCGCCGCGCTCCTCGCTCAGGAAACCCTCCTCGGTGCCGCCCGTCTTCTCGCCCGCTCTGGCGAGGCTCCGGAAACCTTGCGGGATCGGGTCACCTCCCCCAACGGCACCACCTACGCGGCGCTTCAAGTCCTCGCACAACGCGACTTCCGCGGCCTCATCCGCGACGCCGTCACCGCCGCGAGAGATCGCTCCATCGAACTCTCCGCCGAAACCTGACCCGCCGCCTCCCCGGGCTCTCGCCCCCACATTTCGTCGCCGCCCTCCAACAAGCTGTCGCATCCCGCGGGACGTTCTCTTTTAGCCTGTCCCTTATTCGACGCTCCGCTCCCGGCACGGCGGGCTTCAGGTGCCACACCCGCTTCCTCCCTCTCGAATCGTTGGCTCCGCTCAAGGCGTTCCCTCGCACCCACTGCTTTTAGCCTGTCCCTTATTTCCACCTTATTTCCAGGTGTTTGGCTCTCCTCCGGGGCTGCTCCACCGGGCCGGCCCGTGGTCAAAGGTTTCCGGTGCGGTGCCGGGTTTTAAGCCTGTCCCTTAAACA
>RFJS01000600.1 GCA_003694825.1 Verrucomicrobiota bacterium
CCGGGTTCTACGTCGCACTCAACCATCCCGCTTTCTCCCATGACCTGCCTTCATGCCCTGAAACACCGCAGTGCCGCCCTCGCGCTGTTCGCCCTGATTCTCTCAACGACCTTCGCCGCGCCCCGGCGCCCGAATGTCCTCTGGCTGCTCGCCGATGATCTCAAGCCGACGATTCACAGCTACGGTGACCCGATCGCCAAAACGCCAAACATCGATCGGCTCGCCGCCCGCGGCGTCAGTTTTGACCTCGCCTACTGCAACCAGGCGGTCTGCGCCCCGTCGCGCAACAACCTCATGCTCGGCAGCCGCTCCACTTCGATCGGTATTTATAATCTCGGCACAAACTTCCGCGTCGCCGTGCCCGATGCCGTCACCGTCACCCAGTGGTTTATGCGGCATGGCTACCGCGCCGAGGGTCTCGGCAAAATCATGCACACCGGCCACGGCAACGTCGACGATGCCGCCTCCTGGAGCGTGCCCCACTACAAAGAACCGGTCGTCGAGTACATCGTTCCGGCCTCCAAGCCCGACGGCAGGCTCACCCGCGAGGAGGCCTTTTTCACCAATACGAAGACCGGTCCCAACAAGTCGCTCCCGCGCGGCGCCGCCTGGGAAGCGCCCGACGTGCTCGACAACGCCTACGGCGACGGCCGCCTCGCGGAGGAAGCCATCCGCCGCCTCCGCGCCGCGAAGGACAAACCCGATCAACCCTTCTTCCTCGCCGTCGGCTTCGCCCGCCCTCACCTGCCCTTCTGCGTGCCGAAAAAGTATTGGGATCTCTACGACCGCGACGCCTTTCCGCTCACCGAAAACCCGCTTCCGCCCGAGGGCGCCCCGGCTTACGCAGGAAAGACGCTCGGCGAACTCAACCAGTATTTTCCCATTCCGGAAAAGCCGCCCCTGGACGACGACCTCCAGCGCCATGTCATCCACGGCTACTACGCGAGCGTCAGCTTCACCGATGCGCAGATCGGCAAGGTTCTCGACGCCCTCGATGAACTCGGCCTCGCCGACAATACCATCATCGTCCTC
>RFJS01000150.1 GCA_003694825.1 Verrucomicrobiota bacterium
ACGAAGACGTAGCCGGGAAAGAGCGGCTTGGTGAAACGGCGGGTGCGGTTGCGGTAGCGGCGAACGCTGGTGACGAGGGGCAGCTCGTATTCGAAGCGGTCACGCAGAACGACGTCGGCGAACTTCTTTTCGCAACGCGGCATGGTGTGGGCGACGACCCACACCGGACCCTCCGGCGGGGACGATGGGGGCTGCATGTGTGCGTTCACCCGAGGGTGGCGAGATGGCGCAGCGCGTAGCGGTAGCCGTCGAAGCCGAGGCCGGCGATCACGCCGAGGCAGGCGCCCGCAGTGTACGAGTGGTGCCGGAAGGCCTCGCGAGCGTGGACATTGGAGATGTGGACCTCGATGGCCGGGAGCCCGGAACCGGCGATGGCATCGCGAAGGGCGACGCTCGTGTGGGTGAGCCCCCCGGGGTTGATGATGAGGCCGCGCACGCCATCGTCGGTGCATGCGGCGATGTGGTCGATGAGCGCGCCCTCGTGATTGGATTGAAAGAAGGTGACCTCGACGCCGAGCTCATCGGCGAGCGTGCGCAGTTGCAGCTCGAGATCGGCCAGGGTCTGGCGTCCGTAGACGTCTGGTTCTCGCTTGCCGAGCCGGTCGAGGTTCGGGCCATTGATGACGGCGAAGGTTCTCATCGTCGTGTGGGTGCTCTCACAGTGGGTTGTCCGTGGCGATGAATGTCCACGGAAGGTCGAATTGGTTGGCCAGTTCCTCGGCGAGGGCGCAAACCCCAAATACCTCGGTGGCGTAGTGGCCACAGGCGTAGATGTTGAGTTTTTCCTCCTGGGCGCGGTTGAAGAAGTGCTCTTTCAGTTCGCCGGTGATCAGGGTGTCGACACCGGCCGCGGCGAGTTCGCCGCCGATACCGGCCCCGCTTCCGGTGAGGATGGCGACGCGCTCGGGGCGCTCGCTGCCGAATTCGAGCGCGGTGACGCTGTTGAAGTGTTGCGTGAGCCGTTGGCGCAGCTCCGCGCGGGAGTGCGCACACCGGGCGATGATGCCCAGATCGCGGCCTTCGAAGGGAAGAAACGTCTCCGTGGGCTCGAGATCGAAGCGCCGCGCGAGCAAGGCGTTGTTTCCGATTTCCGGATGCGCGTCCAGGGGCAGGTGCGCGCCGTAGACGGCGATGTTGGCGTCGATCAGCAGCGCGAGCTTCTCGTAGTTGACTCCGGTGAAGGGACGGGGCGGGTCCCAGAACATGCCGTGGTGGACGATGAGAAAGTCCACGCCCGCTTCGGCGGCCCGCCGAAAGGGGACGAGGCCGGCGTCGACGGCGGCGCCGATGCGCGTGACGGTGCCGTTGTTGGCCATCTGGAGTCCATTGACCGCCCCGGCGAAGTCCGGGAAGGCCGGGATGTCGAGGCGGCGGTTGCAGTAGGCGACGATGTCGGCGAGCTGAGCCATAGTGGAGAGAGTCGAAGGACAGGCAGGAGTGAAACGACCGCGGGCGGGCTGGGCGAGGCTGTTTCCTCCCGGGGACTGACAGGCGGGCGGTTGAAGGATTCCCGAACCTGTCACGCAAAAAACTTCGAAATTTGAAAATTAATCAACGGTTTAAGGCATGTATTATCAGTGCCTTGCAGAAACTTGTAAAAGTCGGGCGGCTTGACTCGTCCGGAGGGCGGGACATCGAGGGGGGCTCGCTCGATGTCAAAGCAATCACCAGATCTCAACCGTTCCGCCGCCCGGCTTACCGGGGCGGACCCGCGTTTTCTGGATGAAAACGTGTCGGCCGCGTTCGACTGCGCGGCAGGCAACTGACGAAGAGGAAAAACCCATGAACATCTACGGAGTGGGCGAAAGGCCCCGCGCGTTTGCGCGCATCTCTGGAGGATTCCGCCGCAGTGTGATGGCCGTGCTGGCGGTCGCTGCGTTTGGCGCTGTGCCCTTCGTGCAGGGACAGACGCGGGCCACCGTCGACAAGGATTCGTTTCTGAAGGCGGTCGCGCTGGTGGAATCCAACAACAACCCGCGGGCGGTCGGCCGCCTCGGCGAACGTGGCCTGTTCCAGTTCCGCAAGGAAACCTGGAAGCAGTATACCCGGCGTTCGTTCTACAAGGCGCACGACCGGCAAACCGCCTACGAGATCGCCAGCAAGCACTATGACTGGCTCTACAAGCGGTTCGTTGCCAACGGATACCGGCCGACACCGTATCTGATGGCCGCGGCCTGGAATGCCGGCCTTTCAAAGACGTTGTCGGGCCGGATGCCGGCTTCGACGCGAAGCTACGCCCGGCGCGTGGCTTCACTCGCCGCGGATTTCGCCGCCCAGGCTGCGCGTTATGAGGTGCAGCCGAAACGGTATTTCGTGGCGACTTCGGAATAGCCGCCCGGCCAGCCAGACACCAATACCAAAGAAAACAATGAGCCGGCGGCCCGTGGGCCGTCGGCTCGATTCATTTTCGGCCTCGCGCTCAGGCAGTCGCCCGGCCGGCAAGCAGCCGGGCAGGGCGGCCGCTCAGACGTCGTAGTAGAGGCAGAATTCGTAGGGATGGGGCCGCAGCCGGACCGCATCGTATTCGGCGCGCTTCATGGCGACGAAGTTTTCGATGAAGTCGCGGGTGAAGACGTCGCCTTTCAGCAGGAACTCGTGGTCGGCCTCGAGGGCTTCGATGGCGCCTCGGAGGGAGTCGGGCACCTGGGCGACGCGGGCGAGCTCCTCGGGCGGCAGGTCGTAGAGGTTTTTGTCGAGCGGCTCTCCGGGATCGATCTGGTTCTGAATACCGTCGAGCCCCGCCATCATCAGGGCGGCGAAGGCGAGGTAGGGATTGGCCGCGGGATCGGGGGTGCGGTATTCGACGCGCTTGGCCTTCGGGCTGGCGCTGTAGGTGGGGATGCGAATCGACGCGGAACGATTGCGGGCGGAGTAGGCGAGGTTGACGGGAGCTTCGTAGCCGGGGACGAGGCGCTTGTAGGAGTTGTTGGTGGGGTTGCACAACGCGCA
>RFJS01000151.1 GCA_003694825.1 Verrucomicrobiota bacterium
CCGTCTTCGGCAATGGCCCATCGGAACCACTGGCCATCCCAGGCGCTGCGCTGGATGGCGTCGTCAAGCCTTTGCAGCTCGCGGCGCGCCCACTGCGCCTCGTCGGGCAAATCGCGTTGGTCGGCGATCTCGGCGGAGGTGGCGAGGCCGAGACGCAACTGGAAGGCGACAAAGATCGACTCGCCCCGGTAGCCAAGCTTCAGGCAATCGTTCCAGTCGGCGAGCAGACCGCAGGGCAGGCCGTTGGCTCCGGTGCGCTCGAGGTTGAATTTGAGCGCGCGTCGCAGGTGTCCGAGAACGGTCGCGGACCCACGGTCCGCGTAGGGGACCTCGATGTCATAAAAGCCGACATCGCCGGTTTCGGCCACGTAGGCCGGTATCGCGTTGAAGAACCACAGGCAATCGTCGGACCGGTATTTCTCCGGCGGGGTGGGGGGCATCGCGCCGGGTTGATGTGACCATGGTCGGACTTCCGGCTGGGCGCCTCCGGTCGAATCCTGGGCCGAGAGCATGAGGAGAAGACGCTCACGCACCGCATCCGGGATGAGGTGCGTGACGCCGAGGCAGTCCTGCACGGTGTCGCGAAAGCCGAAGCCGTCCCGCTGGTCTCCCGTGTAAACCAGCGAGCAGGAGCGGGACCACTCGAAGGTCATCAGCGCATTGTAGGCGCCCCAGGTGTTGGCCATGTGGTCGAATGCGGGGTCGGGCGTTTTGACCCGGCATTGATCGAGAAGGTCATGCCAGCGTCTCCGCAGGCGTTCGAATTCCCGCGTGCAGTTGTCGAGCGTTCCGAATTGCCGGCATACCTGCGCGCCGGTCGAATCGAGGCGTCCGATGCCGAGCAGGATGAGCAGATCGGTGCATTCACCGGGGGCCAATTCAATGTCGGTTTGAAGGGCACCGCAGATATTGTCGGAATAGCCCGCGGAGCCGTGGCAGGCGCCGTCGACGACAGCGGCCGGTGCGTGGAAGCCGCCGTAGGGACCGATGAAGGCTTCGCGATCACAGTCGTGTCCGGTCACCGGAGCACCGCGCAGGGCCATCCACCAATGGCGGGACTGATCGCGGTTGGCAAAGTTGTTCGCGTCCTCGGGCAAATGCACACAGGAAGAAGCAGCGATGCCTGCGAGGGTGGCGTCGTAATCAGCGCGGGCGATGTATTGCGTGTATTGCAGGTTGAGGGTGTCGTTGACCAGGTTCCACTCTGTCGTGAACTCGCAGAATGCGAAGATCCGCAATCGTCGTTTCCGCTCCGAGCGATTCGTGAGGGTGAGGCGCCAGTATTCGAATTCGGCGTCGAGAGGAATGAAATAGGTGCTCAGGCTTTCGATACCGGTGTAGGCGGAGGCAATCGTGGCATATCCAGGGCCGAAACGCGTTTCCGTTTTGTATTGGTCGAACGGCTTCGCTGTGGCCTGCCATGCCGCGCTCCAGAACTCGCCCGAGTCCTGGTCGCGGATGTAGAATTGCCGGCCGGGCAGATCCATGGGGATACTGTTGTAGCGGTGGCGCAGGATGCGACCCTCCGCGGGTGACCGGGTGAAGGAGTAACCGCCCGCGCCGGCGGTAATAATGCCGCCGTAGCGGCGGGAGCCGAGATAGTTCGACCAGGCCCGGGGTGTATCGGGGCGGGTGATGACATATTCGCGGTTCTCGGGGTCGAAGTGGCCAAACGCAGTCATGGACCTGCAAGAGATGATCGCGGCGGCCTTTTTCACGAAGCGGGGCGGCGTGCAACCGGTTGGCAGGTGCGCGGTGCGGGCAGAGGATGATGGTCGGAACGGGGACAGGGGCGCGTCAGGGATGCCGGGGAGCGGTCGTGCTGAGGCCGGCCTCGGTGTCGGATGCCTGCGGTGTGATCCGCGAGACGGGAGATAGCTCGGAATGCCGGGCATCGCGGGCCTGCCGGGCGCGAACACGGGCGAGCAGATCGGCGACGATAGCGGGCTTTCCCGCCGCCAGGTCGTGCGCCTCCAGCGGGTCCGCTCCGAGTTGATAGAGCTCGGGAGCGGCTTCGGGGCCGGGCAGGACGAGCTTCCAGTCGCCGAGGCGCAGGGCCTGGCGTCGCACCTCCGGTCGAGGGAACCAGTCCCAGTAGAACTCGCGAGGCGCGCCGGACAGCGGTGCGCCGGCGAGAGCCTGGCGGGCGGAGACGCCGTCGATATCCGGGGGAATGCACGCGGTCAGCCCGGCGAGATCGAGCAGGGTGGGCAGCAGGTCGGCGACGTGGAGCGGAGTCTCATCCTCTCCCGGGGCCACGAGGGGCGGTGGTCCACGGACAATGGCGGGGACGCGGATGCCGCCCTCATAGACTTCCGTTTTGTAGCCGCGCAGGGGTGCGTTTCGGGCGAAGCCTTCAGGCATGGCCGGATCCGGCGGGGGGTAGCGATCTCCCGCGTGCCGGCGCACGGCTCCATTGTCAGAAAAGAAGATCACGACGGTGTGGTCGGCGTGGCCGGAGGTGTCGATGGCCCTGAGGATACGGCCGATGGCATCGTCGAGGTGGGTAACGGCCGCCGCGTAGAGGCGGCGCCAGGGGTCGTCGATGTGTGCATTGGCGGCGAACCACGCAGGGTCTCCCTCGACGAGAGGCGTGTGAGGCGCGTTGAAGGCCACATAAAGGAACCACGGTTCCCCGGGCTTGCGCGTCTCGATCCAGCGAATGGCCTCCCGGGCAGTGAGGTCGGTGACGTGCCCCAACTCATCGATGCGCTCGTGGTTCCGATGCCAGGTGGCGACGAGTTGGCCCCTGATGATCTGCCGGTGATCATACATGCCGATGGCTCCGGTGAGCGATCCGTAGCTGTAGCCGAAACCGTAGTGCGCCGGCCCATACTCGAAGGTCGAACCGAGGTGCCACTTGCCCACCAGCGCGGTCTGGTAGCCGTTTGCCTGCAGCAGACTCGCCAGCGTCGGCGTGCCTTTTGGCAGGACGGGATCGTCATTGGCGTGGGTGGCTCCCGGACCGTAGCGCGACGGAAAATTCCCGGTGAGCAGCGCCACGCGCGTTGGCGTGCATTGGGGCGTCACGTAAAAGTGTTCCAGCCGGCGCCCCTGGGCCGCGAGCGCATCGAGGTTTGGCGTGCGGATGTCGGAACCGTGATAGCCCACGTCGCCCCAGCCCAGATCGTCGGCGAGAAGGATGACGAAATTCGGTGGCGTTGCAGAGGCGGGTCGCTGGGCCCGCAGACAGGAGGCGTCGGCCCCACAAATCAGACCCGTCAGTGCCAACATTGGCCTCGCCTTGCGGTAAGCGGTTGCCAGCCAGCGCGAGATCGGGGAGTCCATGAGAGAAGAGGACTCAGCGGGTCGGGTGAAGGCCAAGCTGGCTTTTTGCAACCGGTTGCAGAACGACGGTCGATGGAAACAGGGCGCTGATCCGTTTTGACCTCGCGATGAATCGGCTCGAAAGTTTTGTGAACTAATGATTGGCGGCGTTACCCTATCGGACATTGCACGCAAAGTCGGATGCGACAAATCGACCGTCTCGCGTGCACTGCGCAATCAACCCGGAGTCGATCCAAAAACATCCCGCCGGATTCGAGAGGTCGCGGAAAAGATGGGGTATCGACCCGATCCGGTGCAGGCCTATGCGGCGGCGCGGAGGTGGCGAGATCGGGCGGCCGGAGGAACGTATGCGGTGGCCCTGCTGATGCCCGATTATCGGGGCGATGCGAACGCGGAGATTCGGCGTCAGCGGACGGAAGTGATCGGCACGCTGGCGCGCGAGCGGCTCGCGGCGCTGGGTTGCTCGCTGGATGTGTTGGATTTCGCGGAGTATCCCTCGTTGTCGTCCCTGTCGCGCGTCCTCAGCGCCCGGGGGATTCGAGGGCTCATCATCCCGCCTCTGACGCCGTTGGATCGCGATCGACTTTCACAATTCGATTGGTCGCAATTCACCGCCGTGGGCTGTCAGGCCGGTTGGTCCCTACCGCCCGTCCATGTTGTGGAGAACGACGAGTACTATGGCGTGCAGAAAGCGTGGCGCGAACTCGTTAGTCGCGGTTACCGGCGCATCGGCCCCGCGTTGGCGTCGCATGCCCCCTGGGCGGAGGATGATTACCTACGGCATGGAGCGATTGCGGCGGAACGGGCGAATGTCAGTCGCGATCAGTCGATTGTTCCGGTTTTTGACGGACGCACCCAGGATCGTGATGGATTTTGCCGCTGGTATGAGACGCATCGGCCCGATGCGGTGATCGGCTTCCACCTCGGCATGTATCACTGGCTGGTCGATATGGGCGTTCGCGTGCCGGAGGAGACCGCCTTTGTCTGCCTGCATGCCAGCTCTCAGAACACAGCCGTGGCTGGTCTCAGCGCGCAGCTCGACCGGATCGTGCAGGTCGCCGTGGATCTGCTCATGGCCGAAATTCGCGACAATTTGTGGGGAATCCCGGCGCTTCGACAGCGGGTGCTCATCGAGCCTGTGTGGTTGGAGGGGGCTTCGTTGAGCCCGCGAACGTGATCTCGCACAGGCGTTTCGCCATGGTTCAGGGAGCCGACTCGCGTCGCGTGTGGCGACGTTTCCGATGACGCTCCCCTCTCCCCCCGACTTTGCACGCCTCGCGTCGGGCCAGATCCCGGGGCAGGACGGTCGCGAGGGTCTGGAGCTTGAACTCCGGAATGGGATAACACCGCTGTTGTTCATGGGAACCGCCCCGTTCCCGGTTGGAGTGAAAGGTTCTCCGCCGTTCTCTCTCCGGGACCAACCCGGGGCTGAACGCATTCGAACTCCGCACGGCGCAGGTGGAATTTTCGAGGCTGTGGCCTTTCCAGCAGACGCCAAGTCCTTTCGCCGGCGGATTTGGTGCGGAACTCGAGGGCATTATCGTTTGTTTATATAGAAGATAGATATCTGATTAATCTATTTTTTTTAACATCATCGGCGTGTTAAACTCCTTGCATCCGAGGGAGTCTCTGCCCCCGGTCGCGACCGTCGCGCATGGAGCGCTTCCGTGCCGCACGTCGCGTCGGCGGACCCGCTTTTGTGGTCCGCCGATGATGCAAGCCAGGAACTCAACCGCGAAAAATTATGAAGTGCACTCAAACAGCAACGAATCCGAACGTCGGTGACGCCGATGCCCGGACCGGGAAACATTGCGTAACGCTGATCCCGGGGGATGGCATCGGACCGGAAGTAACCGAAGCGGTCAGGCGCGTGCTGTCGGCGGCGAACGCTCCGATCGAATGGGAGATCGCTGAGGCGGGTCGCAACGTTTTCGAGGCGGGGGTCGCCTCCGGGGTTCCGCGCGAAACCATCGATTCCATAAACCGCACGCGCGCTGTGCTCAAAGGTCCTCTGGAAACGCCGGTTGGCCACGGCGGAAAAAGCGCCAACGTGACGTTGCGGAAAATGTTCGAGGCGTTCGGAAACATCCGCCCGGTGCGTCAACTCCCGCAGATTCGCACGCCGTATTCCGGTCGGAAGATCGATTTCGTTGTCATTCGCGAGAACGTGGAGGACCTGTATGCGGGAATCGAGCACGGCCAAACACCGGATGTGGCGCAATGCCTCAAGCTGATATCGACCAAAGGTTGTGACAAGATCAGCCGGCTGGCCTTCAACCTCGCCCGGTCGGAGGGCCGTCGCTCCGTGCATGTCGCCACCAAGGCCAATATCATGAAGAAGACGGAGGGAATGATGAAGCGGGTCTTCGAGCAGGTGGCCCGGGATTACCCGGACATCAAACCCAAGCACGTTCTGATCGACAATTGTGCGCACCAGCTCGTGGTCCACCCGGAGCAGTTCGAGGTGATTGTGACGACCAACATGAATGGCGATATCATCAGTGACCTGGCCAGCGGGCTCGTCGGTGGTCTGGGCCTCGCGCCGTCGGCGAACATCGGCCATGAGGTTGCCATCTTCGAGCCGGTGCACGGCTCGGCGCCTGACATCGCCGGCATGGATCGGGCAAACCCGACGGCGATGTTGCTCTCCGCGGTGCTCATGCTGCGTTTCCTTGGTGAAGGTGCGGTGGCCGACGAGGTGGAGGCGGCCCTGCTCGTCACTCTGAGTGATGGTTGCGGCTTCACGCTCGATGTTGCGGACGGACGACCCGTTCTTGGCACGCGCGCCTTCGCTGACACGATCATCAGGAATCTTGGTCGCCGGCCGGAGGGTTGGGTGCCGCGCGCGCATGCCAGTTTGGCAATTCCGGCGCAGGCCGAGCGTGTCGTGTTTGCTCCGGCCGCGAAACAGGAGGTGGTCGGCATCGATCTGTTCACGGCATTTGATGGCTCGGCCGCGACGTTGGGCCGGAAACTCGAACAGCTTGCCGGGGGTTCGGGTTTCCGACTGAAGATGATCTCGAATCGCGGAACGCAGGTGTATCCGGATCGCGGAAACAGGACCGACTGCGTCGATCACTGGCGGTGCCGCTTCGTTCTGGATCAGGCCGCCCCGACCGTGCCGTTCGAGAAAATCAGTCTTCTTGTCAATCGGTTCGAGGCCGCAGGAATTGGCTGGATGCACATCGAAAAACTCAACCGATACGACGGAGAGGACGCCTTCACGAAAGCGCAGGGCGAGGATTGATCGACCGCCCTTTGCTTCGTGTCGCGGCGTCTGGACGGCGCCGCTTTTGTTTTTTCGGGCGCGGGAAGTCCGCTCGTGAGCGATCAGGAAGCGGGTGTAGACACGGCGTGTTTTTCGACGTGGTCAGCCAGTCTCGCTCTCAACTCGTCGAGCACGCCGCTGTTTTCCGGGTCACTCGCGATGTTGCGCGTCTCCAGCGGATCGGCGGCGAGATCGTAAAGCTCCTCGAATCCGTCCACGTAATCCACGTAACGCCAGCGGTCGGTCCGGATGCTGCGGGTGTGGTCTCCAGGAACATTGTAGGGACGGGTGTATTTGAGCGGGTGGGGGGCGGGGTCTTTTTGTGCGGCTTCCCAGGCGGCCCGGAAGGATCGAAAATCCGGATACGGATTGCGTGCCCCCGGCGGGCACACGGTGGCGAAGATGGCCTCCTTGTGAGTCTCTGTCTCTCCTTCAAGAAGCGGACGCAGGGAGGTGCCGTGCAGGGGCTCGTTCGTCGCGACGCCGGCATAGTCGAGCAGCGTGGGGAAGAGATCGACGTGCTCGGTCAGGGCATGGACCTGCCGTCCGGCCTGTCGTTTGCCGGGCAGGCGAACGCAGAAGGGGACGTGGAGCAGATCCTCGATGTGAACGAGGTCTTTTTTGACCATCCCGTGGTTGCCGTTGAAATCGCCATGATCCGAGGTGAAAATGATCAGGGTGTCTTCCGCATCCGCCCTGCCTTCAAGGGCTTCGAGAATGCGGCCGATTTGTTCGTCCACGTAGGCAATCATCGCGTTGTA
>RFJS01000152.1 GCA_003694825.1 Verrucomicrobiota bacterium
CACTGGATCCAACCAGGGCTCGGCCTTCACTTTTCCGGGATCCGGCCTCCGAGGCGGCGATGGCGGCAAAACCTGCCCGGAGGTCAGGTTCCACCTACGCTGAATCACGTCCCCGGTGGAGCCCGACCTCCGGGCGGGCTATGCGCCAGGCGTCAATCGGCATACTTCCGCCTGCACCTACGCACCGACAAAGCGTCGGCTCTTGCCACGACTCCCGCATCCAGACATCCTCGCGATTCAGCCGGTCGCTGCTGCGACAACTTGCGAAAACCGAACACGCCATCACCTCATCTACCATGACCGCATCCGCCCTTTCCGCCATCGCCGACGAAGCCACGCGCACGGCTCGCACCGACCTGCCGCGGCGCCCTTATCGCGACAATGTCGAACTCTCCATCATCGGGTTCGGCGGCATCATCGTTTGCGGTTGTGAACAGGAGGAAGCCAACCGCGAGGTCGCCCACGCGATCGAGCGCGGCGTCAACTACTTCGACGTCGCCCCGAGCTATTTCGAGGGCGAGGCGGAACGCAAACTCGGCATCGCCCTCAAGCCGTACCGGAAAAACACCTTCCTCGCCTGCAAGACCACCCGCCGCGACGCCGAGGGCGCCCGGGAGGAGCTGGAGGAGTCACTCACCCGGCTGCACACCGACTACTTCGACCTCTATCAACTCCACGCCGTCACGACCGACGAGGATGTCGACCAGATCCTCGCCCCCGGCGGCGCGCTCGAAACCTTCGTCCGCGCCCGCGACGCCGGGCGCGTGCGCTACCTCGGCTTCTCCGCCCACTCGGAATCCGCCGCCCTCCGTCTCCTCGACGCCTTCGATTTCGACTCCGTTCTCTTCCCCACCAACTTCGTCTGCTTCGCCCAGGCCAACTTTGGTCCTCGTGTGATCGAAAAGGCCAAGGAACGCGGCGCGGCCCGGCTCGCGCTCAAGGCCCTCGCCTACACCCGCCTCGAGCGCGACGCAGAGAAGAAGTGGAAAAAGGCCTGGTACGAGCC
Source organism: Verrucomicrobiota bacterium (assembly GCA_003694825.1). Taxonomy (GTDB): domain Bacteria; phylum Verrucomicrobiota; class Verrucomicrobiia; order Opitutales; family Opitutaceae; genus J108. Next base: position 1,007 of record RFJS01000152.1, read on the forward strand.
GATCGACGACGCCGACCTCGCGCGCCGCGCCCTCTACTTCACGCTCTCGGAGGACATCACCGCCGCCATCCCGCCGGGCCATTCCGAGCTGTTCCGCATCGCGCTGGATTTCGCCACCGCCTTCGAACCGCTCTCCGAGTCCGAACGCGAGGCCCTGCTCGCCGCGGCTGCCGGCGTCACCCCGCTCTTCCCGATTCCGTAGCGGGAGCGATCCGGTCAACGCGGATCAACCGCGAAGCGCGAGAACGGCATCCTCTCAAAACCAGGGCCCATGGAAGGCGAGGCTCCCGCCGAGCCATCAGCGCGGCCCCGGAAAAATCATCCCGCGGCACAACACCGTTTCCCTCCAGGTAAATTTCACCGCGCGCCAGGCCAAAAACTCGCGATTCCGCGCTTTACAACCCCGATTCCGTTTGTCTCTTTCGACCTCTTCCCGTTCCCGGAACGGGAAAACAGTGTGCCTCCCTAGCTCAATTGGTAGAGCAGTTGACTCTTAATCAATTGGTTCGGGGTTCGAGTCCCCGGGGGGGTACCAATCCGGTTGAAGATACCGGCGTTCGCTCACCCCGCCCCACCCCACGCGAACCGTTTCGCGGCTGCTTATTGCTTCCGCCAGGCGCCCGGCACGCCGATCAGACAAATTCCCACATTCCACCCGGCCCATCTTCCAAAAGGGACCAACGATCCGGTTATCCACTTTGTTTCAGTCGCTTACAGGATCAGCACGAGTCGCCAAACATGCCGGAAACCGGACGTCGACACCCGCATCCGGATTGGCAAATATTGGTTTTTTCTGTATTTTTTTCTGTTTTTCTTGATATCGCGCTGGCGATCGCCTTTCGATCGCGCCGTGATTCCTCAACAGCGCCAGCGCAACATCGTTGAAACGATACACGCACAAGGCGCTGCCCGGACCATTGACCTGGCCGAGCGTTTTTCGGTTACCGTGGAAACCATCCGCCGGGACCTCGAGATTCTGCACAGCGAAGGCCTGCTCGTGCGGACCCACGGCGGCGCGATAGCGATCGACCACCCCACGCGGCAACAAACCGCCGGAGAGCGCCAGATTCAGAATCTCGCCAGGAAACGGGCCCTCGCGCGGCGAGCCGTGGAGATGATCCAGCCGCGCGACATCGTCTTTCTCGACGCCAGTTCGACCACCCTCCAGATCGCGGAACAGCTCCCCGATCTCGAGCTGACCGTCCTGACCAATTCGCTCGACGCACTCGAAGTGCTCGCCACGAGAACGGACATCAACCTCGTGGGAACTGGCGGGCACCTTGTGAGCGACTCGCGGGCGTTCGTCGGCCATGTCGCCATCGCGACCCTACGTCGTTACCACATCCAGAAATTCTTTTTCTCCGGAAACGGGATCGATTTGAAGCGCGGAATCAGCGAGACGAGCGAAGAACAGGCCGGGCTCAAGGCCGAGGTTCTTCGTCTTGCCGAAGAGGCCATCTTTCTCAGCGACGACAGCAAACTCAACCATCGCGCCGCCTTCTTTTTCGCCCAGCTCGAACAGGTGGATTGCTGGCTGACCACGCCTCCACAGGACCCCCGCCTTCTTGACCCCTACCGCAACAAGATCCGCAGGATCGAGCTGGTCCCAGCGCCCCCGGACACAAAGTAAGCACCATGGAAAACAAAAAAGTCTATCTCTCCATCGATCTGGGCGCGAGCAGCGGCCGGGTCATGGCCGGACAATGGGATGGATCAACCCTCCGGTTGAGTGAAGTGCATCGCTTTCCCACACCCTCCGTATTCGTCCCGCCCTACCACTACTGGGACATCCTCGCGATCTACAGCTCGATCCTGCATGGCTTGAACACCGCCCGCCAGGCCTACGGCGGGCAGATCGTCTCGATCGGCGTGGACTCCTGGGGCGTCGACTATGCGCTGATCGATGCCAACGGCGAAATGCTCGCCAACCCCATCCAATACCGCGACGGACGCACCCGCGAACCATTCGCCACCCTTCCCGACCGGCTCGGGCGCGAGAGAATC
>RFJS01000601.1 GCA_003694825.1 Verrucomicrobiota bacterium
CATGAGCGAGCTGGTGCTGGAGCCGGACGAGGCCTGGAGCATCACGCGCCGGGCGGGCCGTCCAGCCACCACCCTCTACCTCTTCGGCTCCGCCCCGGATCAGAAAGACTGAACGCTCGAAAGCATTCGACGGTTGTTTTGACAAAGCCGGGCAGCGCATCTGCCCGGCTTTTGCCGTCTCCGCTCAAGCCCTCTTCCTTCAAGTCGGAGCGGAGGCAGGAACCCGTGCATGGGCGGCAACGCACGATGAGGTTCGATCAGCCGAGACGACCGATCCCCCGGGCGACTGTCGTGCGCGGGCAACGAACGCGATCAAGGTCTGGTTATCGATGGCCGTGAAGGCAGCCGTTGGCGCGGTTCGGGACACGTCCCACGACGGGGTGCTTGCGAGCATCCAGGAATCGTTTACCGATTTTTAGGCGTTTCGTCCCATTTCTACCCACCCTTTTTACCCTATGCTCTACTCCAAGCGTGCCTCTCTCGCCCTGTCAGCTCTCTGTTTGGCAGGCTCGTTTGTCCTCAGCGCCCCCGCGAGGGCACAGAACACCATCGCGGCCATGAATCAATCCGGCCTCAAGGACTGGAACGGGGTGATTTATGCCGATGTGTTGAAGCAGAGCCGCCCGTGGAATCGCCCAGACGGATCGCCCGCCACGCTCAATGCGTTCGGCATCCCGACGGAGGAAGCGGCCGCCTATCTCAACGACAGTTATCCGCTGCGCGCGGGAACGTATCGAGTTTACCACAACGGACAGCTCGATATCTCCTTCACGCACGGAACGCTCGGGGCATTTTCAACCGACCCCGCGACCGGTCTGCAGATGGCCGAGTGGGTTCTCCCGGCCCGCACGAACACGGTTCGCATGTTTCTGTCCAATGTCGTCACCGCCCCGACCGTGCTTTCGATCATGCGGCCGATTGATGACGGGTCCACGGTCTCGCATGACTTCGGTGAGCTGCCGGATCGCCTCATGATCGAGCGCCTTGGAGATACGTCGATCGTGCGGTTCATGGACCTGCTCGAAACCAACGGCAACGACAGCGAGAAGTGGGAGTTTCGCGTCCGGCCGTATGAGCCCCCGCGCACGGAAAAGCCTCAGGGAGGCGAGGGTATGCCCTGGGAACATGTGATCGCGTTTTCGAACGCGATGGGGATGTCGCCTTTCATCAATATTCCGATCAAGGCCGATGATGAGTATATCCGGAACGTGGCGAAAGTGTTTCGTTTCGGTTCGGACGGCGTTGACCCGTTCAACTCCGATGCGGAACGCGAAGCGCATCGCGCCGCCGGTGGCACCGTGTGGGAGCCGCTCGATCCTTCGCTCGACCTCTACATCGAGTATTCCAACGAGGTCTGGAATACCAACGTGTCTTTCCCGCAGACCGCGTGGCTTGAGAGCCAGGCGCTCGCCGAGGCCTCGGCGGATCCGAATTCGCCCCTGGTCTACGATGGCCTCACACCCAGTGCAAATGGCTACAGCCGCATCCTTCTGGGACGAGCCTACACGCGCCGTGTTGTCTTCATTTCCAACACCTTTCGCGAGGTTTTTGGCGATGATCAGATGATGACTCGCGTCCGGCCACTTCTCTTCTGGCAGAAGTCGAATGCCAACTCGCATGGCTCTTTCCGGCTCGCTTTCCTGCAGGATTATTACGGGCAGGTCCGCCCGGGCAATCCAGTGGCC
>RFJS01000017.1 GCA_003694825.1 Verrucomicrobiota bacterium
GCCGCGACCGGTTGCGCCGGATCTTCGAAACGATAGCGGCCGTTGAAGATCAACTCGATGCCATCGGCGTTGATCCGGACCTTGATCGATCCCTCCGTCGGGCTCTCCGGGCGGGCGCGGCCGGTCACCGGGCGCGGCTTGCCCCGGTGGTTCTCGGCCTCCCCCGCAAACTCGATCTGCTCACCGTTGCGCAAGCGCGCGATCTCCGCCGCCGGAACCGTTAGCGAGATCCGGCCATTTTCGTTCCAGAAAATCCACGGAAAGACTTTCGCCTCGTAGGTGGCGCTGTAGGTGTCCCCCTCACGCACGAACGGCGTCGTCGTCAATGTGACGCTGCCCACGTAGATGGAGGTGCTGATCGTCGGCACGACGACGCGATCCGGCAAAATCGCCGCCGGCTCCCCGGCGGCGGCGAACGCCCCGGACAGAAACCCGACCAGAAGGATGACAGCACGCACCAGACGCATCGCCGGAAAATTGTCCGGTCCGTCCCCGGCATCAACTTCGGATTTCACCGTTCCGGCTCGCCTCACGGCCGGCCACCAGCGACCGGCGCACCCCACATGCTGCGCCGTCCTGCGCCATGGCCCTTCGCCGAAAGCGAGAACCGCCGCTCAGATCGAATCTGGCGGCGGTTTCATGCTCTGTGTTTCGGGTCGAACCCGATGCCGTCGGATAGACGGTTTTTTCTTCGTCGGTGCACGTATCCGGCGGAAACCGAATGTGTATGCTGGGTAACGAATTGCTACCTGTCTCATCGGCCGTGAAACCCGCCGGCTTCATCGCTCCGGAAATGCAAACAACACTTTGACACTCGCCGCGCTCAGTCGGCATCGCGAAAATCCCGTGTCCCAAGGCCACCCCATGCACCTGCGCCCCTTTCGCTCCACCGATACTGACCACCTCTACGATATCTGCCTGCGCACGGGAGACAACGGCCGCGACGGCTCCGACCGCTGCGTGCATCCGCGCCTTTGCGGGAGCTGCTTCGCCGCCCCCTACGCCGAGCACGACCCCTCCCTCTGCCTCATTCTCGAGGACGACGACGGACCATGCGGCTACGTCCTCGGCACGGCCGACACCCGCGCCTTCGCCGCGTGGTTCAACACCGTCTGGCTGCCTCGCCTCCGCCGCGAATTCGCCGGCCTCAAGCCACGCCCGGGCGCCTTCGACAACTGGATGCTCGATCTCATCCACGAAGACATGGAGGTGCCCGGTTTCGTCGATGCGTATCCGGCGCACCTGCACATCGATCTCCTTCCCCGGGCTCAGGGCGGCGGCTGGGGCCGCCGCATGATCCACGCCTGGGCCGCCCTCGCCGGCGCGCGCGGCGCTCCCGCCTTCCACCTCGGAGTCTCCAGCGCCAATGCCAACGCGGTCGCCTTCTACCGGCATATCGGCCTGCACGAAATCGCCCGGACCGAATGGGGTTACTTCCTCGGCATGGAGACCCCGAAAGCGGGCTCCGATCCTTCCGGTCCGCGCGGGGACCATGGGCCACCGCCTGCGCTTGATTAACGCGGTTTCAGGACAAGCGGCCGCCGACCGGACGCGGCACCCGCTGTATCATTCCCGCCATGTCATCGAGTTCCTCGAGCGATTCGCAGCCGACGTTGAGCACATCGACACAACCGAGCCCCAGCGAAAAGCGCACCGAGGCGGCCCGGCGCTCCGCATCGTGGCGCAGCTTGCCGGCCCCGACCACCTTCATGCCCACCACGCCCTTGCCCGCCTCGTGAATGGCACGGATGACCGGCACGACCTCCTCCGGCGCGCCATCCATGCTCATGCCGTAGGGATTGATCCGCGTATGCACCGACTCCACCCAGGGCTCCGTGACGCAGGCCCGCAACGCCGGTAGTGAATGCACGGAGACACCGTGCGCTCGAACCACGCCTTTTTCCTTCAGCCGGGCAATGATCTCCATCTGCCGGGCCATCTTTCGCGGCCAGTCCGCATCGGTCACACAGTGAATCAGCAGCAGATCGATGTAGTCGGTCTTCAGTTCGCGCAGAAAACGCTCCACCACGACATCGGCATCGGGCCGCTCCCTCTCCGGCAGCCCGCCTTCCCGATACCAGATCTTCGAGATGATCTGATAATTGTCCCGGGGAATCCCTTCGAGAGCCGGCACGATGTAGGGATGCGTTCCATAGAGGTCGGCCGAATCGAAGGTCCGCACGCCGCGTTCATACGCCCCTCGCAAGAGCCGCGTGAACCTCTTCCGCCCCATGCGGGTGTGATTCGACTCGCGGTTGAACCCCCGCATGCCCGTTCCGAGGCACAAACGGGAGAGACGCAGATCCGTGCCGCCGAGAGGGACAGCGTCCGCCGCCCCGTATTTTGGCGCGAAGGCCTCTCCGGCCGCTCCGGCCACCGCGGGTATGACCATCAACCCGCCAAGGCCGGCAGCGGAGGTTCGCACAAACTCACGACGGGTGACGATTCGGGACGTTCGGGGCATGACGAGAGCGGGGTTGGGGGTGAAAGGACGGGACGCGGCGCTATCTCCGACACCAACGACAAGAAAATCACGTTCTGCCCACCGGGCCAACCCGCAAATCCCCCCACACTTCGCGGCAGAGGGCCTCCGCCGCCACGCGTGCGCCATCCTGCTCACTTCTCCTGCGCTGCGGCCTCGCCCTCCGCCATCAGCAACCCCAACA
>RFJS01000153.1 GCA_003694825.1 Verrucomicrobiota bacterium
ATTTGCGCATCCGGTGCGTGGATGCGCCGCGTTGTGTGGGGAAATGGCACGATCCCTCATCGCTCTCGGCATCCTGCTCATCCTCGCCCGCGAACCCGTTGCATTCGGGCATCAAGGCCACAGCGACGGCAAACCACTGACGTTTGCCTCACTTCTCGAACCTCTCGGCGACGACGTCGAGATCCGAAAGCTTCAGGATGGTATCCGACAATCCGGCACAAACGGAGAGAACCTTCTGGCGCTGGGATGGGCCTTCATTGCCCGGGCCCGCCGGTCCCAGTCCGACCATCTCTATTCCCTCGCGCTGCTCGCCGCCGACTCGATCCAGGACCGCCCGGCCAACGATGCGCCGGTTCTCTTCCTCAAGGGACACGCGCTTCACAACCTGCATCGTTTCGCCGAAGCCGAGACCGTCGCCCGCGAGCTGATCGCCGTCCGCGGCGCACCGGCCGACCACGGCCTCCTCAGCGACGCCCTGATGGAACAGGGCAGGATCGAAGAAGCCGCCGCGGCCTGCCAGCGGTTCATTGACGGCCAGCCGGGACTCGAATCCTACTCCCGCGCCGCTCATCTCCGCTGGCTGACCGGAGACATCGAGGGGGCGGCGGATCTCATGGCGGCCGCTCTCCGCGCCGGATCTCCCGTCGACCCGGAGGCGCTCGCCTGGGCCGCCACCCGCCTCTCCTTCTACAGCCTCCAACTCGGGGACGCGGAAAAGGCGCAAGCCCTTGCCGCATGGGCGTTGCTCAAGCAACCCGCCTACCCGCCCGCCCTGCTCGCCCGCGGCCGCGCCAGCCTCGCACTGGGCAAGGCGCAGGAATCGGTTTCCGATCTCCAGCAAGCCGCATCCGTGTGCCCGCTTCCCAACTACCAATGGTGGCTCGCCGAAGCACTGCGCGAGGTGGGCGAAGATGATCGCGCCGCGAGCGTCGAGCTTGCTCTCATACGCCAGGGCTCCGAACGGGATCCGCGCGCCGTCGCCCTCTTTCTCGCCACCCGCGGCATCGCCTCCCGCCCGGCCGTTACCCTTGCCACGGCGGACCTCGAAAACAGGCAGGACGCCCTCACCCACGATACACTGGCCTTCGCACTCTACCGCGCAGGTAATCTGCCCGAGGCCGAAAAGCGCAGCCGCGCCGCCCTGGCAACCGGTCTCCGCGACGCCCGCGTGTTTCTTCACGCCGGCCTCATCGCCGCGAAACTCGGCCATTCCGCCGAAGCCGCCCGGCACCTTGAAAACGCGGCCCACATGGACGGCACCCTGACGCCATCGGAACGCCGAATCCTCGCGACGGCGCTCCGGGCCGCCGCGCCGCCCGTTCTCCCCAATCAGCTATCTGCAACCGCAATGTTGGAAACCAAAAACACAATACAATGAAAACAGATCGTACAAAATTCACGAAGGCGGCCGCCGCGCTCGTTCTCATGGCCCTGCCAGCGACACTGGTCCACCATGCCGAGGCCTCCAGTCACATGGATGCTCCGCTCATCACGCTCGACCCCGCTGCGAACACCACCGACGTCTATGCGTTTCTCACCGAACGAGACGGGGCCAAATACCTCCAGGTCGCCCTCTCCGTCTATCCTCACGAGGAGCCCGGCATCGGACCGAACAAATACAACTTCGACGACAACGTCCTCTATCAAATCTTCCTCTCGCTCGGGGACGATCTTCCGGCCGGCCGCGACACGATCGCCTACCAGTTCGAGTTCAAGACGGCTTACAAGAACGACGCCACCATCCTGCAAAGCTACCTCGGCGTCGTGGCCGATATCGATGATGCGTCGCAGAACCTGACGCAGACCTATACCGTCACCAAGGTGACCGACAGCGGCAGCACCGTGCTGGGCACCGGCATCGTCCCGCCCAATAATCAGGGCATCGCCACACCCAAATACAACGTGGGCGACGACGGCACCAATCCCGCGCGCCCCGGCGTGGCCGACGCCTCCGCGCTGGACACCTACACGAAGCAATCCATCGCCAATCTGGCCAACGGCTACCGTTCCTTCGCCCCCCAGCGCGAGGATGGGTTTTACGGAGACGTCCAGGCCGTGTTCGACCTCCTTCAACTTCGGACGGGTGTCGGCAACACCTTCGACAGCCAGGGCGGCTACAACGTGCACACGATCGCCCTCGAGATCCCAGTCTCCGAACTGGGAGGCGACCAGCAGGTCGTGGGCGTGTATTCAACGACCAGCCGTCGGGCCATGCGGGTGCTTTCCAACACGGCCGATCCGGCGCTGACCGGGGATTGGGTGCAGGTCGGTCGTCAGGGCAACCCGCTGTTCGCCGAAGCACTCGTCGGCATCAAGGACAAGGATCTCTACAACCGGACCAAGCCCGAAACCGATGCGGTCAACTTCGCCCAGTATGCCGAGGAACCGGAACTGGCAGCATTGATCAACGCCATCGTCTTCGGCGGTTCGGAGGTCGCTCCCACCACCGGTCGCACCGATCTCGCCGGGATCTTCATCCCCGACCTTATCAAGGTCGACCTTTCCACCGGACCGGCGCGACTCGCGGGCGGCGGGTCCGACGATTCCGGATACTCCCGGATGAGTGTCTTCGGCGGTGACGTGCTCACCTCCACCGTCCAGGCCGGACTGCCGGGATTTCCAGCCGGCACCATTCCCGGCGGCTGGCCCAACGGGCGACGCTTCGGCGACGATGTGATCGATATCGCCGTCACCGCCGTGATCAGCGACCTGCGTACCGACCCACTCGTCATCCGCTCCGCGGACGGAATAGACAACCTCTCCGCCAACGACGCCATCTACAACAAGGTGTTCCCCTACGCGGGTACGCCGCACAACGGCCGCAATTACGCGCACAATCCGGTGGCGAGCGATTCCCCCCTGATCAACTTCTCCGCCCGCGGTTACGTCGGCGTGGGCGACGACGTGCTCATTGGCGGCTTCATCGTGCGCGGCGACGCGCCCGTCACCGTCCTCATGCGCGCCCAGGGTCCCTCGCTCACGGCCTTCGGCGTTGAGGGAGCGCTCCAGGACACCGTAATCGAACTCTACCGCGACGGCGTCCTCATCGGCAGCAACGACGATTGGCAGGACTCGCAGAGGGCAGACATCGAGGCCAGCGGATACGCGCCGATGGATCCGCGTGAATCCGCCTGGATACAATCCCTGACATCGGGAGCCTACACCACGATCGTACGAGGCAAGAACGGCTCCACCGGTGTTGGTATCGTCGAATCCTTCCTCGTCGATTAACCGGTTCCAAACCCGGTCGGAACAAACCAAAGGCCCGCCGTATCCCCGCGGCGGGCCAGTTCATTTCGCTGCCCGCGGTGCGTCGATGAAGGTCTGAAACCACAATTCCACCGAAACCCACCTGAAAATATCGAACGCCGCATCCGGTCTCACGCATCCAGTCGTCGAATCGAGAAATCGATCGAGACGTCCACGGTCGAGAATCCCCCGATCAAGGCTCCTCGGATCCATCAAGAGCGGTCGAATCTCCGTTCGCAATGATGCGTCTATCCATTCTGGAAGCGGCGTGGCGAACCCAACTTTGTCGCGGCGTGCAAGAATCGATCCGGGAAAGTCATTCGGCAGCACGTATGCCGCGAGATCGCCGTGAATGCCTTCAAGTCGTGATCGTATCCGCTTTTCACCGTCGATGACATAACCGAGGCTGAATCCAGACCGTCACTGAGAGCCACACCCACCGGCACATCACTCCGCAGGCGGAGCCGCATGGAATCGTCGAAGAGACTCCTGAACGTTTCCACCGGGTCCTTCATCGCATACTCCTCACTGCGCGTGTGGTAGTCCCAGTAGCGGAGAGCCTGGAAATCGGAGCCGGTAACAATCAGGTTTCGCGCTGGTTCCAGCCGCCTGATTTCGGCAGAAAAGTATTTCCGCCATCACCGAGCATTCCATCGATCAGAAACCTGCGAATCACCTGCCGGTTCGGCCGGGGAACGGCAAACGTAACCCATCCATCCTCCCGGCACGGCAGCCCGAATCCGGACGACGAGCGCCGCTCACCGGCCTCCAGCATCGAAACTTCCTGTATTCAGAAACCGGATCGTCAATTCGATCGCCTCGCGGTTGGCCGGCATGAACGGATGCGTGGCATGAATCACCACGTGGTCGCCCATGCCATCGACCTTCGTCCGCTCCACCGACACTTTTCCATCGTCGTCACCCGGGATCATGAACCAGCTGTTGATCCAGTTGATCGTACGGTCACCAGCGATCACCCCGAGGTCGAACGCGACGGGGCCGAGCCGATGGACGATCGCCCCGGGATCGGTTCCGAGTTCCTGGCCAGCGGGACCGTTGACGAGGTTGAAAAGCTTCCAGTCACGAAGGTGATCCACGACCTCGCTCCCGCCATTGGGCGGCGCAAGCATAACAACACGCCCAAGCCTTGAAAGCCGATGTTTCCCAAACCAGGCCCGCACGAGGATGCCACCCATCGAGTGCGTAACAAAATGAATACGCTCGGAACGTTTCGCCGCGGCCGTGGACATCGCCGCGGGAAACGCCGACTCCGCGAGAGCCTCCACGGACGCCGTGCGCGATTGGTAATCCCGGTTGTCCACGGTGTAACCCGCCGCCACGAGTGCCTTTGCCATCTTCTCCATGCTGGCGGCGCTGCGTGCCAGGCCATGCAGCAACACGACATGCTCGGATCCGGAAACACTGTGCACACTCATCACGATAAACAACAGCGCCACCCCGATTACCGCTGCACGCATACCACATCCCCCGCCCGCACCGTGCCCGCTGACACAACACGCGCGAAAAGCCCCCGCAGACGCCGCGTCCGGTTGTCCGGGAGCCGGATCCATCGCAACACCTCCTCGCCAAAGTGCTGCGCAAACTTGGCGCAACCACCGTTCTCCACGTCCGAAACCTCGATGACGGCCGTCCCCACGCGCACCTGCACGCCGACCGGCAAGTTGTCCGCGCCGAGATCGAGATCCACCAGCAGCGTGTCGCCGGGATGATGATCCGATCCGGCGAGGCGCTGGACAAACTCGATCATCCGCCAGTTCGCCACGGCCACCTGCACCCGCGGATCGGGCCGTCCGTCCGGAAGATACATCCACGTGCGCCGTTCCCACCGATCGCCTACTGCACCCCGCAAAGGGCAAAGTTCCAGCACCTCCGGATACATCCGCCGATCGAGGTCCGGCCGCACACACACCTGCACGACCCGGCCGCGATCCACCGGGGAGGCGGGTGCGGCCGACCACCTTTGTTCGAGCGTTTCGAGGGCGCGTGGCATGCTTCGACCCGGGCGATCACAACACCCTCCCTGTCGACCCGCAAGATCCAGATCGCTCCGCCAGGGCTCCCGTGACCCCGGAGCAGGTTCGAGCGCAGATTGCCCTTCAACCCTTTTTCTCGCAGAAACTGCGAGATGCCTTCACAGGTGATCGACTTCCCCGACGATCTGCTGCCGCGTGCCCAGGAGAAAGCCGGGGGTAAGCGTGGGCTATCCGCCTACATCCAGTCGCTCGTCGAAGCCGACCTTGCCGGGGAGGCCTCGCCCCCGGATGCGCTCCGTCATCTCCAACCGCCCCTCCGCCGTGGTGCAACTCGGCGGCCTTGCCCTGCAAAGCGGCACCCCGAAATTTGACTTTGCCAAACATCGCGCCCTCGACAACTGGCTGCGCCGCCCCGTCCTGCGCGACGCGCGCAAACACAAAGCCGTCGGTGAAATCCGCGGCCTCGACCTCGACGCCAACTACCTGCTCATCCGCCGACCCGACAAAAGCGAGAGCGTCCGCTCCCGGCGGGGCAGCGCACACCCGCATTAGCGCCGTTAAAGCCCCCAGAAGCACCTCCGATCACTGAAGCAAATTACTCACTCCCCGCAACGAATACGCTCCATGCCCGCAAAGCACGCGAAACTCCTCTGGCTCGCCTATGCCGCCGCCGCCATGGTCGGTTTCGGCCTTCTCTGGGCGCATGAATATGAAGCGGGCTATACTTCG
>RFJS01000154.1 GCA_003694825.1 Verrucomicrobiota bacterium
GGGAGAGGGTCCGGGCCGGCTCACTGCCCCGGCGGGCGTGAGAACCTTTCCGCGCCCGGGCGGAGGCCGCTGCTGCGCCTTCTCTTCGCCGCCCCCCGACAACCCTCATCGCGGAACCAAAGGCCGGCCCGACGATTTACCATGACAGCCTCCCCACCCTGCGTTTTTCACTGGGAAGCTCATGATTATCTGCAAGACCCCGCTGCGCATCAGCTTCTTCGGCGGCGGCACCGACCTGCCCGAGTTCTTCATGAAAAACGGCGGTGCCGTGCTGGGGACGGCGATCGACAAGCACATCTACCACTTCGTCTCACGCTTCCCCTCCGAACTGTTCGACTACTCCATTCGCCTCGCCTATCGGAAAACCGAGTGCGTCCGCGCCCTCGACGAGATTGAGCACGCCCCCTTCCGGGAAACCCTCCGCCACTTCGGCATCGAGCGGGATGTGGAAATCGCCCTCGCCGCCGACCTCCCCTCGTTCTCCGGTCTCGGCTCCTCCTCCAGCTTTACCGTCGGCCTCGTCAACGCCCTGTCGGCGTTCTCCGGGAAATTCGTCCCCAAAGACGTCCTTGCGCGCAAAGCCATCCGCATCGAGCGGGACATCCTGCACGAGAGCGTCGGCTGGCAGGATCAGATCTTCGCCGCCTATGGCGGGCTCAACCTGATCGAATTCGAAAAGGGCGGCGGGTTCAACGTCCACCGGGTGGTCCTCCCCCAGGAACGCCTGCGGGAACTCGAACGCTCGATCATGCTGTTTTTCACCGGCATCACCCGCCGGGCGGTCGAAGTGGAGAAAAACAAGATCAACAACATCGCCCGTATCGAGGACAACCTCCGGCGGATGCTGCGCCTGGTCGATCGCGCCCATGGCATCCTCACCGGCAACGGCCCGCTCGCCGCCTTCGGCGAGCTGCTGCACCAGACCTGGCTGGAGAAACGCCAGCTCGACCCCGCCGTCAGCAACCCGCAAATCGATGACATGTATCGCCGCGGGATGGAGGCCGGCGCCCTCGGCGGCAAACTGCTCGGCGCCGGCGGCGGCGGGTTCCTCGCCTTCTTCGTTCCGCCTGAGCGTCAGGAGCACGTCCGCGCCGCGCTCGCCGGCCACTACGAGATTTCCTTTTCCATCAACGCGGCGGGCAGCAGCATCATTCACTCCTGATCACCGCACATCGACATCCGCTCCAAATCCACTCATCCCGCGACACACCCATGAAAATTCTCATCACCGGAGGGGCCGGATACATCGGCTCGGTTCTCACCCCGGCGCTCCTCGCCGCCGGCCACTCGGTCACCGTCCTCGACTCCTTCATGTTCGGGCAGAATTCGCTGGCCGACTGCTGCCACTACGACCGTTTCGACGTCGTGCGCGGAGACTGCCGGGACGAGGCGCTGATGAAAAAGCTCCTCACCGGGCACGACGTGATCATCCCGCTGGCGGCGCTCGTCGGCGCCCCCTTGTGCAAGGCCGATCCCGTCGGAGCACGCACCGTCAATCAGGAGGCCGTGGAAATGATCTGCCGTCTCGCCTCACCCGAGCAGCGCATCCTCTTCCCGGTGACCAACAGCGGCTACGGCATCGGCGAGAAGGGAAAATTCTGCACCGAGGAGTCGCCTTTGCGTCCGATCTCACTCTACGGCGTGACCAAAGTGGAGGCGGAAAAGGCCGTGCTCGCCCGCGAAAACAGCATCACCTTCCGCCTCGCGACGGTCTTCGGGATGTCGCCGCGCATGCGCATGGACCTGCTCGTCAACGACTTCGTCTACCGCGCCGTCCACGACCGCGCCGTGGTGATCTTCGAAGGCCACTTCAAGCGCAACTACATCCACATCCGCGACGTCGCGCGCGTTTTCCTCTTCGCGCTCGAGAACTTCGAGTCGATGAAGGGCCGCGCCTACAACGTCGGCCTGGAAGAGGCCAACCTCTCGAAACTCGAACTCTGCGCCGTCATCCAGAAACACCTCCCCTCCTTCGTCTACCTCGAAGCCCCCATCGGCGAAGATCCCGACAAGCGCGACTACATCGTCTCCAACCAGCGGATCCTCTCCACCGGATTTCGCACGGAGTGGGGCCTCGATCGCGGGATCCGCGAACTGATCAAGGGCTACGCGATTCTGCGCAACACCCGCTACGGAAACGTGTAATGGCGGCGACCATCCGCGGCATCGTCCTCGCCGGCGGCTTCGGCACCCGCATCCGGCACCTGCTGCCGGATGTCCCCAAACCCATGGCCCCGGTCGCCGGGCGCCCGTTTCTCGAGTGGGTGCTCATGCACCTCAGCCGCTCCGCCGGCATCGACACCTTTCTTCTCTCCACCGGCCACCTCGCGGACCGCATCGAACACCATTTCTCCGCCCACCCCCTGCCCGGGCTCGAGGTGCAGTGCTGCCCGGAGACCACGCCCCTGGGAACCGGTGGCGGCATCGTGCACTGCGTCCACGGCGACACCCGGCCGCCCCCCGATTTCTGGCTCGTGGCCAACGGCGACTCGATCGTCCTCGCCGACCTTCAGCCACTGCTCGCCGCCGCGGCCGCGCCCGGACACGCCGGCGCCCTGCTCGCCCTGCGGATGGAAGACGCCTCACGTTTCGGCACCGTCGAGCGCGCGCCCGACGGCACCCTCGCCGGCTTCCGGGAAAAACAACCCGGGGCCGGGCTGATCAACGCCGGTGTCTACCTGCTGCGCCACCACCTCATCGAACACTTCCCCGCCCGGCGGCCACTCAGCCTCGAACACGACGTGTTTCCCCGGCTGAAAACCGATCACCGCATCGCCGTCGTCGAGTGCGACGCTCCCTTCATCGATATCGGCACCGAAGCCTCCTTTCGCCACGCCGATACGTTCCTGCGCGAAAACATCCACCGTCTTTCTCCACAACCATGACGATCTCCGAATCCGAGAAAATCCGCGACCTGCGCGTGATCACGCCGGGTGTCTTTCACGACTTCCGCGGCGAATACATCTGCACCTTCGACATCCGCAGCCACCGTTTCTCCGCCCACGACGGCACGCCGGTCGAATTCGTCGAAGACGATGTATCCGTATCCCGGCGACATGTTCTCCGCGGCCTCCATGGCGACGACAAGACATGGAAGCTCATTCAGTGCCTGCTCGGCGAGATATACTTTGTCGTCGTCGACATGCGGAAGGACTCGCCCACCTACCTCAACTGGGAGGCCTTCGCCGTGAACGAGAAGAACCGCGTGCAGGTCCTCGTTCCCGCCGGCTGCGCCAACGGCCACCTCTGCCTGAGCGAGCGCTGCATTTTCTCCTACAAGCAATCGCAGCTTTATTCCGGCGCGGAAAATCAGTTCACCGTCCGCTGGGACGACCCGAAACTCGGCATCTACTGGCCGGTGCGCACACCGATCCTTTCCCGCCGCGACGCCGAGGCGCCCTTCCTTCCCTGACCCTCGCTCACCCATGAAAGTCCTCATCTTCGGCGGCTCCGGCTTTCTCGGGCGCCACCTCATCCGCCACCTCTCGCGCCTCGGCCACGAAATCCTCGCCCCCACCTCGCGCGAACTCGACCTCACCGGCATCGACCTCGCGAGATGGGATCCCGGCACGCAGTTCGACCGGATCTACCATCTCGCGGCATGGACGCGCGCCGGCGACTTCTGCGCCCGCCGGGGCGGGGACCAATGGATCATCAACCAGCA
>RFJS01000155.1 GCA_003694825.1 Verrucomicrobiota bacterium
GGGGCGATGCCCGATGTCGGCGCCTATGAGGCTGGGGGTGAGCTTTGGGTCGCCGGAATCGATTGGGATCCGGCGATGGGCCCGATCGGCTACACGGACAGCCGTCTCGTCAATCTCTCGGTGCGCACACCGATGGCCGAGGGACAGAACCTGATCGTCGGCTTTGTTGTCTCCGGCGGTTCGCGACAGATGCTCGTCCGCGCGGTGGGTCCCGGTCTGAACGGTATCATCGAAGGGTGGCACCCGGATCCCGAGCTGCAGTTGTTCCGGGGTGGCGCCGAGGTCGCCGCCAACGACGACTGGCCGGCCTCTCTTAAGGATGCGATGGATGCGTTGGGCGCCTTTGCGCTTCCCGATGGCAGTGCCGATGCGGCGCTGCAGTATGACGTCGACGCTGCGTTCTCCGCGCACGTGCATGGTCCCGGCACCGGATTGATCCTGCTCGAGGGGTATGATGCCGGTGGTGATGAGAAGGCTGAGCTGCTCAATGTCTCCGCCCGCAACTTTTCCGGAGCTGATGATGCCAAGCTGATTGCCGGCTTTGTCATCGAAGGAACGATGCCGCGCACAGTCCTGATCCGTGGGGTGGGCCCGACGCTTGCCGCGGATCCCTTCAATATCAGCGGCGTTCTCGAGGATCCGAAACTGGAGGTCTTCGACGAAGACGGCAAGCTCGTCGCCGAGAACGATACATGGCCGGTGACCCTGACGCCGCTCTTTGACGAAATCGGTGCCTTCCAGTTTATACCGGGCAGCTCGGACGCGGCCCTCCGCGTCACGCTTCAACCCGGCGTGTATACCGCCCAGGTGAGCGGCGCCGCCGGGCAGACCGGCGAGGCCCTCGTCGAAGTCTATGCGCTTCCGCGCTAATGCTTTCGTAGCGACTCTCCCCAACAAAACCGAAACCCGATAACCCAATACCCACGATGAGAACATCCAGGAAATGGATGATGGGGGTGCTTTGTGCCTCCATCATGTTCCCCCAGACCTGGGCCGACGATGACGACGATCACAAGAAGTCATCGAAGAGCCCGCCACCCCCAACCGCCACGATCGATCTGACCGTCCAGCAATACATCGGCGACGAGTCGGAACTGATTCGTGAGAAATACTTCAACCTTCACAGCAGCTATTCGGGCGATGAACTCGTCCCGGCCGACCTCGAGTTTGTCTATGACGAACTCAATGTCGGGCTCGGTCGTTCCTTCTGGAGCCCCTATTCGGCCTATCCCGGCGTGGCCCCGTATCCGACGGAAGAGCAGGCCGCGGCGGCCGGAGCGGCTGCGATTGCGAACCACAAGAAGTCGCCGATGTTCCCGTATCGCACGAATCGGATCGTCGTTACGGACCATCCGCGCAACGTTCTCGAGCTCGACGAAGATCCGGCCGTGGCCGCGCAGTGGGCGGTGCGATACTTCCGGCACTACTATGAGGACGACTATCGTCCGATCTTCTACGAGCCGATGAACGAGCCGTTCGTCCACGCCCAGGACTTTGTTCCCGGCCCGTGGGATCCGGACGCGAACGCGCTGGTCACGCTGAAGATGGCCGAGTGGTTCCGCGAGATCGGCAAGGCGTTTGACCAGAGTGATCTGGCGGTGAACGTCATCGGTTATTCGGCTGCCTGGCCGTCCCTCGAGTTGTGGGACTTCGGCCACTGGGAGGCCTACCAGAAGATGTTCATGGACGTTGCCGGCGACTATATCGACGCGTTCTCCACGCACCTCTACGACAGAGTCAACGTCACCGGCCAGAACAGCTTCCGCTCCGGCGCGAACTCCGCGGCGATCCTCGATCTGATCGAGACCTACTCGACGGTGAAGTGGGGCTATGCCAAGCCGCATGCCATCACCGAATACGGAGGCATCGTCGACGGTTACCCGATCGAATACAGCGCCGAGCGTAGTGCGAAGGATCTGCCGAGCATCAACCATCTCCTCTTCGGCCTGCTCGAACGCCAGGATCGGATCCTGACCTCGATCCCGTTTATTACGGGCAAGTCCGCCTGGTTCTACCGTGCCAACAACTTCCACCCCTATAATCCGGCCCTCTGGCGTCCGGATCCGGACAAGATCGTCGGCACGAAGGTCAACGGCTTCCTTCTCACCGAGAAAGTGAAGTTCTACCAGCTCTGGGCGGACGTGCAGGGCAACCGCGCCTACATCCGCTCCAACGATCCGGATGTCCTGGCGCACGCCTTCGTTTATGGGCCGCACGCGCATATCTGTCTCAACAACTTCGAGGACGAATCGAAAGAAGTCCTTCTGCAATTTGTCACCGAGATCCCGGGACTGCAGAACGTGCGGATCCGTCGTCTCCATGTGCCGGAGGGGCAGGGTGCGCTGTTTTCCGAGGATAATGTCTCGTTCGTGCCACCGAGCATCGTGCTCGCGCCGCATGAGACCGTCATCCTGCGCCTGACCTACGATGCGCCGATCGCCTTCACCAAACAGATCCGCACGCGCAACTACTACGCGCCCGAGCACGTCGTTCCGATCGTCGCCAAGAAAAAACTCCGCTTCCACATCGATGGCGTCGCTGGCGTAAAACGCTGCAAGGGCGACGACGATGATGACAACGATGACGAGTGTGAATGGGATGATGACGACGATGAGGACAGCGACGATGCCTGCTCGCGGCACTGGTTTGGCCGCGGCAAAGGTCATCACCGCTCCTTCGCGCACGATGCCATCGCCGTGCTGCGCATGGGCATCGGCCGCACCCATGATCTCTCGAAGTCGCCGCGCGTGAAGATCAACGGCCACAAAGTGAAGGTCCCGGATGACTGGACCGGGTATGACCAGGCCAACCGCAGCGAGTTCTTCGGCGTGATCGAGATTCCCTTCCCGGCACGCTACCTCAAGGAGAACAACAAGATCGACGTGCGTTTCCCGGATACGGGCGGTCGCGTCAGCTCGATGGTGCTCGAGGTCGATCGCGTCGAGCCCTACGCGCCGGTTCCGGTCGAGGGTATCGCGATCTCGGATCCGGTCTTCAGCATCAACAAGGACAAGTCCGACAAGCTGCGGGTGAGCTTCACGCCGGCCAACGCCACGGACAAATACGTCACCTGGACTTCCAGCAATCCGGCGGTCGCGACCGTTGGCGAGGACGGCACGGTCTATCCCGTCGCACCGGGTGAGGCCGTCATCACCGCCACTTCGCATGACGGCGGGTTCACCGCCAGCTCGCAGGTGACGGTGCAGAACCGCCTCTCCATCCCGGACGATGTCACCATCCTCTCCGATCTCAGCGATGTCATCGCCAGCGACAGCTACCTGATCGACATCCAGTATTCGGCAAGCACGCAGCGCGATGTCGCCATCGAGATGCGTGTGGACGGCAAGTGGAAGGGCATCAAGCAGGTCACTGTTCCCGAAGGCACCGGCGTGGTGACGCTCAACCTCACCTTCCCGAGCCCGATTCCGCCCGGCACCGGCACCTGGATCGCCTCGATCCGCGAGGTCGGCGGCGACTGGCGCACGACGCTCGCCAGCCACAAGATCGACGGCACCACCATCCGGCCCGATCCGAATGCACCGCAGCCGGAGATGGTTCGCGCCGTCACCGATCTGCAGAACCTGCCCATGCCGTCGGCGGGCCAGCCCTTCCGGATCCAGGTCGAATACTCGGCCAACGAGTCGCGTTTCATCGTGCTCGAGTTCTGGGGACCGCCCAACGGCACCTCCTGGCGCAACTGGGGCTACACCGAGGTTCCGGCCGGAACCGGTGTCGCCACGGTCACCGTCTGGCCCGGCGCCAACCTGACGCCGGGATCCGGATACCGCTGGGTCGTGGGCCTGCGTGAGACCACGCACTGGTCGACCACGGTTGCGTCGGACGATCGGTTCAAGTCGACGAATATCGTGGCTCCGTGACTTCCGCTCTCATGTGACGTAACTCCCACGTCGCCGCCCGGTGGATTTCCGCCGGGCGGCTTTTTTTGTGTGGGAAGAAATCCGTGACGCGGTGGCGGCTGGTCGCCGCGACGGAAAGGGCGGGGCGGTGTTTGAAATGTTTCAGGCAACGGCAGGGTTGCTCTCGGATGGTCTGTATATTGCATGCAGGGCTTTGTTCGCCATGCCGCTCCCGCGGTGCCGGTCATCCGGGCGATGGGGCGACGGCGTGATCGTGAACCCGAACCCGAGAGAATCGAAAGCCATGCCCCGGAAACGCGCCTGCCTCGCCATCGATGCCATCGCCGCCCGCTGCCGCGAAATCGTTCGAAGAACCGTCCGCCATGCCGTCGGCCGGCCGGCGACATGGCGGACGGTCGGTGCGCGGGGCGCGCTGGTGCTTCTCGCGGGCGTCTGGGGCATGGTCCGGGGGGACAGCGCCGAAGTGCATGTCGACGCGGCCTACACCGGGGCCTACACGGATGGATCGGCCGAGTTTCCCTTTCGCACCCTTGCCGATGCCTCGGCCGTCCTCATGCCGGGAGACACCTGCCTGATCCATGCCGGGACCTATCGGGAAGTGCTTTCGCCGCCGCGTTCGGGCACGGCGGGAGCCCCGATCCGCTATCAGGCGGCCGGAGATGGTCTCGTCGTGGTCACGGCCACCGATCCGGTGGAAAATTGGCAACCGGGGGCGGACGGAATCTACGTCGCCGAGGGGGTCGAAATGCCGCTGGGCAAGGCCAACATGCTGCACTTCCGGCAGGCCGCGCAGCAGCTCGCCCGCTGGCCGAACGACGCCGATGGCGATCCCTACACTTACGACGCCCTGAAGATCCGCACCGAGGCCGGGACGTATTCGGATAGCTATATCACGCACGATGCGATACCGGACTACTGGACCAGCGGCGTGATGTTCTGGCTCGGTGCGCACAGCGGTTGTGCCGTGCAGCGCGCGGTGACCGGCTACGATCCGGCGACGCACCGGCTCTCTTTCACGCCGTTTCCGAGCTACTGGCCGTTTGGCACGCACTCGCCGAACCGCTGGGAAAACGGTCACCGGGGCATCTTCTATCTCATGGGGCGGCTGGAGGCGCTCGATGCGCCGGGCGAGTGGTATTACGACGAAGCCGCCAGGCGGCTCCACTTCATGCCGCCGAGCGGTGCCGATCCACGGGAGGGCGGAGCGGAAATCACCGTCCGCAACCGGACCCTCAACCTCGCCGCCGACCACATTCACATCGAGGGCATCGCCTTCTACGGCGCGCCGCTGCAGATCAACGGCAGCGACTGCGTCCTGTCCCGGCTCCACGTCCTCGAGTGCGTCAATCAGCTCATCACCGATGAAGACAGCGCCGTCGCCGGCGGCGCGGCCGTGCTCGTCTATGGCAAGCGCAACCGCATCGAGCACTGTCTCGTGGAAGAGGGGACGGCCACCGGCATCAACATCGGGATGAATGCCGACGACACCGTCGTGGAAAACTGCATCATCCGCAACTTTGACAAGCAGGGCAACCACTGCAGCCCCATCCGTTCCAGCGGCCGCCGGGCCCTCATCACGCGCAACCGCATCTCGGGCTCGGCGCGCGATGTCTCCCGCTGCACCGGGCAGGGCAGCGAGTTCAGCTACAACGAGGTCTTCGACGGCCTCCTCGCCAATACCGACGGCGGCCTGTTCTATGTGACCGGCAACAGCGTTCCCGTCGACGTCGAGCTGCACCACAACTGGTTCCACGGCGCCCATTCACCCGACTACACCTCGAACCACTCCACGGGGATCTACCTCGACAACGACAGCGCCGGCTACCTCGTGCACCACAACGTCGTCTGGGACGTGGCCTGGGGCGGCCTGCACTTCAACTGGGATGCCATCGAGAACAAGATCTACAACAACACCTTCTGGGAGGTGGGAATCGATCCCGACACCAATGAGCCCTGGGCGCTCATCCTTTCCTGGATACCAGTGCTCAACGGCGTGCCGACGGATGTCCGCGACAATATCATCATTAACAACCTCAGCGACATGCGTCCCTGGTGGGACTCGGGAGCCGGCGCCATGCGTGAGGACGAGACACTCGACAATACCTTTCGCAACAACCGCCAGGCGGAGCAGCCGCCGTTCGAGAGCTACGAATCGCTCTTCTTCTCGCTGCGCGACGACCCCCGTTTCGTCGATGCGGGCGAGGTGATCCCGGGGATAACCGACGGCTACAAGGGAGCGGCGCCGGACATCGGGGCCTACGAGCGCGGGGGCGATTTCTGGGTGCCGGGGCCGGATTGGGACGCGGAGCGCGGGCCCTTTGTGATCGGCAGCAGCCGGCTCGTGAACCTCTCGGTGCGGACCGCCCTGGCCGAGGCGCAGAACCTGATCGTCGGGTTCGTCACGGCCGGCGGTTCGCGCGACATCCTGCTGCGTGCCATCGGGCCGGGGCTCGAGGCGTTTGTCGAGGGATTTCACCCCAATCCGCGCTTGCAGCTTTTCCGGGAGGGGACGGAAGTGGCGGTCAACGACGATTGGCCGGCCGGCCTGCGGTCGAGCATGGATGATGTCGGCGCGTTTCCGCTCGCCCCCGGCAGCCGCGATGCGGCGGTGTTGTATACGTTGCACGGTGCCTGCTCGGCGCATGTCAACGGACCGGGCAGCGGGATGGTGCTCGTGGAGGCCTACGATGCGGGTGGCGATGCCGGCGCGGAACTGGTCAACGTCTCCGCGCGAAACCTCTCGGGGCGCGGGAATGACGTGCTTATCGCGGGCTTCGTCATCGAGGGCGACGCGCCGCGAACCGTGCTCGTGCGCGGCGTGGGCCCGACGCTCCGGCAGGAGCCGTTCGAGATTGGTAATGCGATTGGCGATACACGCGTCGCGGTCTTCGACGCGGACGGGGGCAAGGTGGCGGAAAACGACCGCTGGCCGGCCACGCTCCTCCCGCTCTTCAAGCAGCTTGGAGCCTTTCCGCTGCTGCCGGGAAGCGACGATGCGGCGTTGCGCGTCGTGCTGGCCCCCGGAGCCTACACCGCCCAGGTGAGCAGCGCGGACGGCAGTGTGGGGGAAGCGCTCGTGGAGATCTACGTGCTGCCCTGAGCGCGGTTCCCCGCGCGCACAAGCCCGCCGTTGACGACGAGAAAAGGTCCATCGTCGCCGCCCGCTGCGGTTGCTGTCCCGGCCGGGGCAGGAGCGGTGAGTGTGACGTCACGCCGGTGCATCAGGAGGCCGGTGCGCGGACGGGCCGGAGGCGGTAGATCCGAAGATGGCGGTATTGATGGTGCGAACGCACCATGCGAAATCCGAAATAACCGCTGTCGTAGGCGGGGAACCGTTCGAGCGTATAGCGCTCGCGGGTGACCGAGCCGTCGGGATGCTCGACCGTGACCTCGTCCCCGGGAGCCATCTCGTAGACGAGTTTTCCGTCGAAGATGTATTGGACAAACCCGCCGGCGATGACGAGCTGCACGTGGTGCCACCGACCGGGCACGATCAGGAGATCCTGCCTGCCGTCCTGTTCAGTCAGGGCGATGTGAGGCAGCGGCTCCCCCTCCGGATTGCTCCGCGGATAGCGGCGAAAGCGGATGGTCCGATTCCCGACGCGGCCGCCGCCGCCCGTGCTCGCATAGTAGCCGTGCAGTTTGTGGTAGGTGGTGAAACGGCCGGTATAGCGCTTGGGATCAAACAGGCCGTCCTCCGCAAGCGGATCGGTAGCGTGCCAGAAGTTGTTGAGATCGCGCGCCTGAATGCCCGGATCCTCCAGGGTTTCGACAGGGCACCTCACCTCATAGATGATCGCGACCGGGCCGGCGAAGCGCTGCTTCAGCCAGGCGGTGCACCCACGCTCGGGCATGTAGAGATCAAAAACACCGTCCTCGAAACGGATGCGTGGCGTCGTCGCGGACTCGACCGGTTCCACCTGCACCAGCCAGGAGCCGGGGTCTGCAAATGTTTCGGCATGGAGGCATTCGCCGACCGCGAAATACTCGGGGGCACGTCCGGCGAGAATCGGGACGACGCCGTGTGCCGACACCGTTTCCCCTGAGGCGGATGTGAGCGAAAGGGCCGCCGCCAGCAGAAAGATCGATCCATCGATGCGTAGGGAGTTGGGCATGTTTGTCATTGATCAACGAGGGAAGGGCAGGATGGGTTGAGTGGTTGAAGCACATCGGCAGCGGCCGGCGGCGTCACGCATTCTTGTCTTTACTGTGGTAACGCTGATCGAGGCCGGAATACGACGCACTCACCCACAAGCGTGTGTTGTTTCGTGGTGGGATACCCGGGGAACAGCCATTGCTACCATCAGGACACCGCTGGACGGAAAGCCGTTAACGAAATCGGCGTCAACGCTTACCAGTGTAACTGGTGATCCGTTTGCTGCTCGCGGAGCCGGACGGCACAAGGGGCTCCAGCTTCCTTGCGGAAGCCTCCTGCCTATCCCCAGAGAAACCCCCGAATACAAGAATGATGAAGACCATGTATTACTCCCGACAGCGACGGTCTGTTTGCGTATAGCTCTTTGTGTTTTTGCGCACATTGCCGGGCCGCCCATCGGTTCGTCTCGACTGATCCGTTGCCTGTTCAACAACTCCCCGGAGAGCGACCGGAAGGTGGCACCCCAAAAACGAAAAACCCTCGAATGAATTGCCCCGAACAACCATGAAGAACCCAACTCGTCTACTGATCTGGCTCTCGGCTGCCGCCCTTGCCTCCGTCAATACCTACGGACAGGGTGCGCCGTCGGATGACCAGGAAGAGGAACAGATTATAGAACTGTCTCCCTTTACCATCTCCGCTGCCGATGAAGGCTATCGGCCGAAACATACGCTGGTGGGCAGCCGCCTGCGCGTGAGCATGGATGATATTACGGTACCCGTTGATATCATTACTCCTGAAGTGCTCGAGGACTTCGCAATCACAGCGACCGACGATCTCTTCAATATTGTCTCCAATATGGAGGAGGGGGACAATCTCTTCTTCGACGCCGTCCATTCTTCCGGCAGCAACTACAAGATCCGTGGTTTCTACGGGATCACGACCCTGCGGAATTTTATTTCCGGTTGGATGCCGTTCGACAGTTACAACGCCAGGCGTTTCGTTGCGTCGAAGGGGCCCAACGCCATCCTCTACGGTGCCGGACCGGCGGGTGGCTCTGTGAGCTTCTTCACCAACCAGTACCAGTTTGGCGGCAAGGATCGCGGACACCTCAAGCTCGCTCTCGACAACTGGGGAACGGTGCGCGGCGAGTTCAGTCTCAACAAGGGCATTATCGAGGATGTGCTCGGTATCAATGTCGCCTTCATGAGCGAGAACCGGAAATTTGAGATCAAGCCTGACTATAAGGGTACGACGGCACTCTATCTGAGCGGACGTTTTCGTCCCTTCCCGGGGACGACGATCAGTGTCACCTATGAGAAGCGCGATGAGGACGCCTTTTACGGCACGTCGAACTTCACCGCGGTGACGGATCGCCATTCCGATTGGGAATACTCCGGCCACGTTGCGATCCTCGGGGCTCCGGATGCCGATGGAAATTACAACAGCACTGGAAAGGTCGTCGATATCATGCTTCCCACGGGCACGGTTCTGACCGAACAGAATCCGAAAGACTGGGGCACCTACACCAGCGGGACGACGCGGCGCATGACGCTGATCGACGGCCGCCTCATCAATACAGCGGGCTGGATCTTCTCCGATCTTCGTGACGGCCTCGGAACCGAGACCAAGAAACGTAGCTTCAAGTCAAAGGTATGGCCGCGAAAGTAAAACCCAACCGTTCACAACGGCGGCGCCAAAAACGACTACGAAGCCTACGACATCACGCTCGAGCAGAAGGTCACTGATGATTTCTACCTCATGTTCGTCGTCGGCAGCAATGATGTCTACCGCCGTCAGTATCAGAA
>RFJS01000018.1 GCA_003694825.1 Verrucomicrobiota bacterium
CGTGACGGCACCTGGACTGTTGTGCCGCTGCCCCAGGAAGAGCGTGATGCCCGTGCTGCTGCCATTGCCGCCCGCGAGGCTGAGCAATCCGAACGCCAGCAGATGCGAGCGATGATCAAACAGCTTCGCCAGGATGCGAAGACCGACCCATCCGATTCTGCCGAAGTTTACCGACGTATCCGCAAACTGGAGCGAGCGGTGGCGTATTTGCTCAAACAGCAGCTTGGCGAGCTTCCGGAGACTCCGCCCGAGCCCGCCCCATAACCCATAGCTCAATAGCCCATGAAATCAGGCCTCGAAACGATTCGGACGCGACCGATCCTTTCGGCGATAGCGTTCATTGTGCCGTTCTGCGGTTCCCTTGGTGCGGCCTTTCAGAGCGCGACGCCCGAGACCTCCCCTTTTCAGTGGGTCGCGTCGATCCTGTTTGCCTGCGGCACTGGTCTGAGCGGCTTCGCCACCCTCGTCACCGACCCGGAGAAGGCCTTCAGGGCCAACAAGGACGATTGAGTAGGGTATGGTTGCGTCGAGGACCAGGTCGTGTGCTCCCTGTCGCCGCGGGCTCTTGTGCGTCGCGCTGGTCGCGGTCTGCTGGCTTCTCGTCGGCTGCGCCACGATGCGCCCGCTCAAGCCTGGTGCCGCCAGTGTCTCCACGCCCCAGGGCCTCGTCGCTACTGTCGCCCAGTCCGAGAACCCCGTCGCCGCGACCCACCAGACGATTGTCGAGCGCACGACCACCAGGACTGCGCCGAGGCCGTCGGCGGAGGGCTGCGTCTCGGTGGTGGAGTCGGAGCGCACGATCACGACGGATATCGGGCCGGCGCAAAAGGACACTGCTCGCGAGCTGGCCGCCCGCCTGGCCAGCATGCGCGCGGTCATGTGGGTGGGGATTGTGCTGCTCGTTGGCGGCCCGCTCGTCGGCTGGCGGCTCGGCTGGTTCACCAACGGCCTGGTCGCCGGCGGTGTGGGGCTCGGTCTCATCGTCCTTGCCCAGGTCCTGCCGGGCAACGAGGCCTGGCTTGGTCTCCTCGGCCTCGGCGTCGTGCCCGTCGTCGCCTATGTGTATTACCGCGCCCAGCACGACGCCACCGCCACCACCTGACCTGCAACGCCATGTCCACAGATAAACCAGCCCGACCCGCCCCCGCCTCGACCCCGGAGCTCACGCCCGAGCAGCGGGCCGCCGCCGTCACGGGAGGTCGCGAGCTCACTGCGCGCCACGCCGACGGCTCCACGGAGGTCGTCCACGTGCGCCTGCTCCCTGTCCGGCTGCTCGGCAAATACCAGCAGCTCGCCGTCGATGAGGCGGCCTCGGTCGAGCTCTTCTGCGACCGACCGCAGGGCTGGGCGGATACCCTTGCTGAGGAGAGTTTCATCGAGATCCTGAGCGTTGGGGAGGAGCTCAACCTCGACCCTTTATCTCGTTATCTCGCGCGCCAGACAGCGCGGATGCAAAAGCTCAACCCGGGCTACGAGGAAAAGTTGCTCGAGCGGCTCGCCGCCACGCTGCTCGGCGGCGCCACGACCTTGCCGCCTGGCTCGCCGACCTCGCCTACGGCGCCGGCCTGACCATGCACGCTGTTCGAGAGCACTCCCTTATCGAGCTGGTCCTCCTCGCCGAGGCGGCCCGCGCGGCCCGTGCCGCCGAGGCCCTCGCCATCGGACAGGAGATCGCCCTCGCGTTTGCCGACAAGGCGGATCGCCTCCGCCACATCGACACCCTCTCCCGACTCTTGTGAGCACCACGCCCGTCAACATCCTCCTCTCCCTCCGGGGGGACCGCCAGGTGCAGGCCGGCCTCAGCCGCGTGGCCGTCGCCAGCCAGCGGGTGGGTGCCGCGCTCGGCGCGGTCAACCTCGCAGGCGTGTTTTCGGCGGCGGCGATGCTCGCCGCGACCCGGTCCTCCATCCGCTACGCTTCCGCCCTCACCGACACCGCCGCCGCCACCCAGACCAACGTCGAGGCCCTGCAGGTGCTCAATGCCCTCGCGCGCGACGCCGGCGCGCGGCAGGAGCAGCTCCGCCAGGCTCTGTCCAAGACCACGGTCAATGCCCAGCTCGCCGCCGACGGGCAGGCGGAATACGCCCGGCAGTTCGGCGCGCTCGGCATTAATGTGGAGCGGTTTCTCGCGCTCCCGGTGGAGCGCCGACTCGAGGCGCTCGGTCGCGCGCTCGTCACTGCCACCGACCGCAACCGCGCCTACCTCGCGGTCACGCGGCTCCTCGGCGAGGAGGCCGGCCCGCGCATGCTCGAGGTCCTCGAGCGCCTTGGCACCGAGGGCTTCGAGTCGCTGGCCGCCAAAATCCGCGAGTCCGGGGAGTTGCTCAGCGAGCTCGACGCGCAAAAGCTCGATGCCCTCTCCGACACCATGGAGCGCTGGAAGACGCGCGCCTTGGTGGTGATCGGTGAGGTGGTCGCTGGGCTCGACGACCTTTACAAGCGGCTCACCGGCCAGGGGATCAACCCCGAGCAGCAGGCCGAGATCGACGCGCGGGCACGGGCCATTGCGCAGCTCCGCGCCGAGGGCGCGATCCCCGAGGGGGATCGGTTCCTCAATTTCCCGGTCTACGCCGCGCTCGTCGCCCAGCGCACACAAGAGTTGCTCAACGCCGCCACCCGCGCCCGCCTCGAGCAGCAGAAGCTGGCCAACGCCATATCCGACGAGGCTGATGGTGGCGCTATTGCCCGCAAGCAGGCTGAGCTCGACCTCATTGCAGCCGAGCACTTCGTCCGGCTCGGGCAGGAGCGGCTCAGGGCTGCGCCGGAGCAGGGCAAGGCAGAGGCGCGCGCCTACCTCGCCGCCTGGCTCGATGAGCTTATCCGCCTGCGCGAGGTAAACGCCCCTGGTGTGCCGGTTGGTGATCCCATGACCATCGACCCGCGGGAGCTCAAGGCCGCGCTCGACTACGGCCTCGAGACGCAACGGCTCAAGCAGCAGCGTGCCGCGCTCGATGCCGAGCCTGGGCCGCCGCAGCCGTCGGTCCGTGATTATGTCTCCTACGAGCTCGGCGGCATCGAGGGGCAGTTTGGCGACTCCGGCCAGCGTATCGCCGAGCTCTTTACCGGCCCCATCCGCGGTGGCCTCGAGGGTGTGCGGCAGACCATGCAGCTCGTGCTCGGCGACACAAATTACTGGGCGAGCCGCCTCGGCCTCATCGGCGGCTCGATCATGGGCGCGCTCACCGAGGCGGTGGCCAACCTCTTTGCGCAGTGGATCGCCGGTCGCGTCAATGCTTTCCTCATCTCCATTGGGCTGGCCAAGAGCGAGCTGGTGGCCGCGGGCTCGGCGGCGAGCGCCGCCTCCGCGATCTGGGCGACGCCGGCGACACTGGCCACCATCGCCACCTTCGGCGGAGCCGCCGCCGGGGCGCCGCCCGCTATCGGCGCATCCATCGCCGCCACGCAGGGGCTGACCGCGCTTTCCGCGCCGCTCGGCCCCGGCCGCCGGCTCGGCGGCGATGTCTATCCCGGCACGCTGTATCCTATCAACGAGGACGGGCGCCCCGAATATTTCACCCCGCGCATGCCGGGCCGCGTTATTTCCGCCGCCGACGCCGGCGGCCTCGCTGGCAATGTCAGCGTCGCTGTGTTCTTCGACGAGACCGCCGCCCTCGGCTGGCTCGACCAGCAGGAGGGCCGGCGGATCTTCCAAAAGAAAACGGGCGCCGACCGCCGCGCCCTCGGGATCGCCACATAGCTAATACCAAAGCCTCTCGCCCATAGCCCATGGACGCCGTCAAAAATTTCGTCAAAGTCACCGTCGCCGCCGGGTATGATTCGGCCGCCACCTCCATTCTCCTCGCGGCGGGGGGCGGTGCGCTGCTGCCCGCCGCGCCCTTCAACCTCATATGGTGGCAAAGCACCGACTACCCGGACCCGGCCGACGACCCCAACGTCGAGATCGTTCGCGTCACCGCCGTTGTGGGCGACACCCTCACGGTCACCCGTGCCCAGGAGGGCACCGCCGCCACCGCGAAAAACGCCGCCGGCAAGGTCTACAAGATGGCCCAGGGCGTGACGAAGAAGATCCTCGACGACCTCGCCGGTGGCTCCGGCAGCCACACCCACACCCTGGCCGACATCACCGACGCCGGCACGGCGGCCGCGCTCAACGTGCCTGCCGCCGGCAACGCCGCCGCTGGAGAAGTGGTGAAGGGCGACGATACCCGCCTCAGCGACGCCCGCACACCGACGGCCCACACCCACACCCTGGCCGACATCACCGACGCCGGCACGGCGGCCGCGCTCAATGTCGCCGCCGCCGGTGACGCCGCTGCGGGAGAAGTGGTGAAGGGCGACGATACCCGCCTCACGCTCGACGACCCGGACGGGCCTTACCTCAAGTGGGGAGAGTTCGAGCCGCCGCCGGGTGCGACGATATTCCAGGTCGCTTTTGCCACGCCTTTCCCGGCGCCGCCGCGCTACGTCCACGCGATGGTCGAACCGCCCGATTACGACTCGCCATTCGTCTTCGCCCGGGCGCGACTGCGCGAGACCAACGCCTTCGTCGTCGACCTGAGCTCCCCTACACCAGACCCCGCAACCGGGTGGAAAGTCACCTGGGTTGCAATCCTTTAACGCAACCATATAGCTATGCACTGCGCTCGCTCTTTCCTCCTGTCCGTGGTCCTGGCGTCGTCGCTGATCGCCATTACCGCCGGTGCCGCCCCGCGCATCCCGTTCAGCGCCAACGTCGACCTCAACGGCACCGACAACAAGCTCAATGGTAAGCTCACCGTGGACGCAGCCGGCACCCTCGATATGTCCGCCGGCACCGTCATCGCGCCCTCCGAGCCCTACGACGCCGCCGGCTGGGACGGCGACCTCGCCCCGGCCACGCGCAACGACGTGCGCGACAAGATCGAG
>RFJS01000156.1 GCA_003694825.1 Verrucomicrobiota bacterium
AGGGTGAAGGCCCCGAAACGGCCGGCCGGCTGCACGGCGGTGAGCGTGGCTTTCACGCCCTGCTCGCGATGAAAGGCGATGCTCTCGGTGATGTTGACGTTGCTGACCCCATCGCCGTAGGTGAGGCAGAAAGTTTCGTCGCCGATGTGATGCTGGATCCGCTTGATGCGGCCGCCGGTCATGGTGTTCTCGCCAGTGTCGACGAGGGTGACCGTCCAGGGCTCGGCCTCGGTGCGATGCACGGTCATGCGGTCGTTCTTCAGGTCGAAGGTGACGTCGGAGTGGTAGAGGTGGTAGCGGGCGAAGTATTCCTTGATGACGTGGCCCTTGTAGCCGCAGCACACGACGAAATCGGTGATGCCGTGAGCGGCATAGATCTTCATGATGTGCCAGATGATCGGGCGGTTCCCGATCTCGATCATCGGCTTCGGTTTGACCGCGCTCTCCTCGCTGATCCGTGTTCCAAATCCACCGGCCAGAATAACTGTTTTCATTCGGGTGAGGTCTGCTCGTTTACTTAGGTTCTTTCCCCTAGATCGGTAGCCACCCGTCGAGGCTTAGGGGCGTTTCCCGGAAAATACCTGCACCGGCGGAACACGCATTCAACAGTTTAACGCGACGCCGCCACCGGAGCATCGCCTCAAGGCAATTCCCCGAGGCAGCCTAAGGGAACGCCTGAGGCTCTGATTGCGTGCTGGGCACGAGGCATCGTTCAGGCCCGAAACGAGGCCTTGAATTTTGACCGGTGAAACCCGGTCGCAAAGATCCGATGGTAGAGCGATTCACGCGGATGAGTTACGACGTCACGATCATCGGAGGAGGCATTGTCGGCCTCGCCACGGCCATGCATCTCCTGGAGCAGCGGCCCGGCCTGCGGCTTTGTCTTGTGGAAAAGGAAGCCCACCTCGCCGCCCATCAGACCGGCAACAACAGCGGCGTCATTCACTCCGGCCTCTACTACCGGCCCGGCTCCCTGAAAGCGCGCAACTGCGTCCGCGGCTATCAATTGCTCCTCGATTTTCTCCGCCGGCACGACATCCCGCACGAGATCTGCGGCAAGGTCGTGGTCGCCACCCGCGAGAGCGAACTCGGTCCGCTCGAGGAGCTGCACCGCCGCGGCACGGCCAACGGCCTCGAGGGGCTGCGCTGGCTCTCTCCCGAAGAAATCCGCGAGATCGAGCCTCATTGCGCCGGCATCCGCGGGCTGTATGTGCCCCAGACCGGCATCGTCGACTACCGCACGGTCGCGGAAACCTACGGCCGCGAGATCCAGCGTCTCGGCGGCGAAATCCATCTTGATGAAGAAGCGCGCGGGATCCGGCAGTCCACCGATGCCGTCGAGGTCGTCACCACGCGCGCCACCCGTCGCAGCCGCCTGCTCGTCACCTGTGCGGGGCTCCACTCCGACCGCCTCGCCCGGCACACCCATCCCCGCCTCGACATTCGCATCACGCCCTTCCGTGGCGAATACTACGTCCTGCGGCCCGAGGCCCGCGGCCTGGTGCGCAACCTCATCTATCCGGTGCCCGATCCCGCCTTTCCCTTTCTCGGCGTGCACTTCACCCGCATGATCGGGGGCGCCGTCGAGTGCGGCCCCAACGCCGTCTTCGCCTTCGCCCGGGAGGGCTACCGGAAGACCGACTTCAGCTTCCGCGACACCTGGGATGCGCTCGCCTGGCCGGGATTCCGCAAGGTGGCCCGCAAATACTGGAAGACCGGCCTCGGGGAATTCCACCGCTCCTTCAGCAAAGCCGCCTTTGTCAAAGCGCTCCAGCGGCTCATTCCCGAGATACAGGAAGAGCACCTGCTGCCCGGCGGGGCCGGCATCCGCGCTCAGGCCTGCGGAATCGACGGTCGGCTTCTCGACGACTTTCACATTATCGAGGACGGAAACGTGGTCCACGTCTGCAACGCCCCCTCGCCCGCCGCCACCGCTTCGCTCGCCATCGGCGAGACCATCGCCCGAACGGTTGCCTCCGCCCTCGCTCCCTCCCGCCAACAACACGTCCTTTCATGAACATCCTCATCAACGGAAACCTCGGATACATCGGCCCGATCGTGGCCCGCCACCTCCGCGCCGAAATTCCCGGCGCGAAGATCTACGGCTTCGACAGCGGCTTCTTCGCCGGCTGCCTGGTCGATCCCATCGTCAATCCGGACGTCGTTCTCGACGGCCAGTTCTACGGCGATGTGCGCAACCCGCC
>RFJS01000157.1 GCA_003694825.1 Verrucomicrobiota bacterium
CTCCATGCGTCTCCCACTCATGTCACGTATCCTGGCTGTCCTTTTCCTCCTGATACCCGCGTTGCTCCGCGCCGAACCCACGCCGACGCGCGAGGCCATTGCCCGGGCCGCACTCGCCGAGAACAACAGGGAGAAGCGCGACCGCATCCTCGAACTCGCCGGCAATGCCGACGAAACGGCGATCGCCCTCTTCGACGCCTGGAAACGCGACGAACTGTTTATCTACACCGCACCCGACGGCACGCGCACGGTGGTGCAACTCATCGGCACGGCCGACGCGGACGGCACCCGTGAAGCTGTCCGTGTCGCGGACGGCAAACCGCTGCTCGACGTCAACGGCACGCCGCTGCGCCTCTCTCCTTCCGATCTGAAAGAGGTCGGTCACAACGGCCTCATCCGCCGGGCAATGAAGGAGGTCATCGATCTCGTCGACCTCTCGGCCTCCGATCCCGCACGGCGGCTCAGCGCCGTGCAAAAAATTGGTCTCTCCCAGGACGCCAGAAAATTGCCGCCGCTGCTGCGCCGCCTCGAAGTCGAAACCGATCCGAAAATCGCCGCAACCGTGCGCGAGGCCATTGCCCTCATTCGCCTCAAAGATCCGGATGCCGGCGTGCGCATCGCCGCCCTCGATGAGCTGCGCGAACTGCACACGCTGGCCAGCTACGACTTCATCCGCGCCGCGCGCACTGCGGCCGAGGCGGCTGGCGAAGCCGAAGTCGTCAAAGCCGCCGATCGCGCCCTGCGGGCCGTCGAGTCCCACCGCTCGCTCGTCAACTTCCTCGGCACGCTCTTTCGCGGGGTCAGCCTCGGCAGCATCCTTCTCGTCGTCGCCCTAGGCCTCGCCATTACCTTCGGTCTGATGGGCGTGATCAACATGGCCCACGGCGAGATGATCGCCGTCGGCGCCTACACGACCTACCTCGTGCAGAACATCTTCGGCGGCGGGATCACCCTGCCCTTCTTCGGCTTGAGCCTGCCCATCCCCGGCCTCGGCCTCTCCGGATGGGCCTACGAAAGCTACTTCCTCGTCGCCCTCCCCGTGAGCTTTTGCGTCGCCGCCATCGTGGGCATCGGCCTCGAGCGCAGTATCATCCAGTTTCTCTATCGCCGCCCCCTCGAAAGCCTGCTCGCCACCTGGGGCGTATCGTTGCTGCTCCAGCAGGTGTTCCGCCTCATGTTCGGCGCCAACAATGTCCAGGTCTCCAGCCCGGCCTATCTCGCCGGAAACTGGACGGTCGCCGACATCATCTTCGGCTGGAACCGGGTCTTTGTCATTGTTTTTGCGATACTAATCGTTTTCGGCGTCTGGCTCGTGCTCACCCGCACGCCGCTCGGTCTGCTCATTCGGGCCGTCATGCAGAACCGCACCATGGCCTCGTGTATGGGTGTGCACACGGAACGGGTGAACATGCTCACCTTCGGCATTGGCAGTGGTCTTGCAGGCCTTGCCGGCGCCTTCCTCAGCCAGATCGGCAATGTCGGCCCTTCGCTCGGTCAGAGCTACATCGTCGATTCCTTCATGGTCGTGGTCGTCGGCGGGGTGGGCAATATCGCCGGAACCGTCGCAAGCGCCTTCGCCATCGGCGGCATCGACCAGGTGCTCCAGCAATATCTCCCCGCGTGGGCCCCCGGTCTCGGCTGGGTGCCGCTGCTCGGCAGTTTCCTGCAGAACCTCGCGCAGGACTCGTCCGTCTTTGGCAAGATCCTCGTGCTCGGCGGGATCATTCTCTTCCTGCAATGGCGCCCCGCCGGCCTCTTCGTCACCCGCAGCCGGGGTCTCGAAAACTGACGCCTTCATGACCACCCGCTCCACATCCCCCGCCACCATGATACCCGCGACAAACCGCAACCGCCGGCTCCGCATGGAACTCGGCATCGTCGGTGCCCTCGCCGCGATGGTGATCGTCGTGCTGCCCGCCCTTAATGCTTTCGGGCTGGTCAGCGATTTCACGATCAACCTCTGGGGAAAATACCTCTGCTACGCCATCCTCGCGCTGTCCGTCGACCTGCTCTGGGGGCACACCGGCCTGCTCAGCCTCGGACAGGCCCTGTTCTTCGCCCTCGGCGGCTACATGCATGGCATGTATCTCATGCGCATGATCGGCGACCTCGGCCAATACGGCAAACCGATCCCCGACTTCCTCGTATTCCTCGGCTGGAATGAACTGCCGACCTTCTGGAAGCCTTTCAGCAGTTTCACCTTCGCCATGCTCATGGTCGTGGTCGTCCCCGGACTGGTGGCATTGATTTTCGGTTACTTCGCCTTCCGCTCCCGCATCAGGGGCGTCTATTTCTCGATCCTCACCCAGGCTCTCACCTACGCCGCCGCCATCATGTTTTTCCGCAACAATCTTCTGATGGGCGGCAACAACGGCTTCACCGATTTCAAGTTTATCCTCGGCTTTGATATCAACAGTCCGGCCACCCAGCGCGCCCTCTTCATCGCCACCGCCGTCACGGTGCTGCTCATCTACCTGCTCTGCCGCTGGCTCGCCTCGACGAAGTTCGGCCTCGTGCAGCGCGCCATCCGCGATGGAGAAAATCGCGTCCTGTTCAGTGGATACAACGCCGCC
>RFJS01000158.1 GCA_003694825.1 Verrucomicrobiota bacterium
ATCACTCTGCTCCCATGACCACCGCCGCCGAAGAGCGCCCCGTCCCCCAAACTGGCACGAACGCGCACCGAGAAGCCCCGACCACGGAAATCCCTCCGGAGGACCGCATCCCCGTCCATCAGAAAGCCGCCTTCGGCGCGGGCATCGTCGCCGACCATTGCGCGACGTTCGGGCTGAACTCCTTCACCCTGCCGATTTTCAACGTCGTCCTCGGTCTCAGCCCGACCCTGGTCTCGACCGCTCTCGGCATCGCCCGTCTCTGGGACGCCTTCAACGACCCCTTCCTCGGCTCCCTCTCCGACAACTGCCGCAGCCGCTGGGGGCGCCGCCGCCCCTTCCTCTTCGTCGGCGCCATCCTCACCGGCGCGTTCTTTCCGCTGATCTGGTGGGCCTCGCCCTCGTGGAGCCACACCGGGCTGTTCATCTACCTCTCCATCGCGCTCATCCTCCACTACACCTTCTACACGCTCTACTCCGTGCCCTACCAATCGATCGGCATGGAGCTGACGCCCAACTATCGCGAGCGCACCAACCTGTATGCATGGATGGCCTACGTGCAGCAGATCTCGGGGCTCGCCGTGCCGTGGATGCTCGCGCTCGCCAGCCTCAGCGTATTTCCCGACCTGCTCACCGGCACGCGCGTCGTCGCCGCGGGCGTCGGACTGCTCATCATCGTCTGCGGCCTGATGCCCGCGATCTTCTGCCGCGAACGTTTCGGGGAGATCGCGAAACACCAGCCCAAGGAGCACTTCTGGACCTCCCTGCGCTCCATGGCGAAAAACGGGCCGCTCGTCATTCTTGTCGGCTCGATCGGCATCTACCTGCTCGCCATCAGCACGACCCAGGTCTTCGACTTCTACGTCCACACCTACTACATCTTCGAGGGAAACATCAAACACGGCGCCACCCTCACCGGGCTCGACGGAACAGTCCGGGCCGCTTCGGCGATGCTCGGCGCCTTCCTCATCCAGCGCCTCTCGAAGCACTACGGCAAACGCCACCTGCTGCTCGCGTGCGTCACCGTCATCTTCCTGTGCAAGGTCGGCATCTACTTCACCTACATCCCGGGCAACCCCTATCTGACTTTCGTCACCAAGCCCTTCGTCGCCATGGCCGAGACGGGCTTCTGGGTATTGATCATCTCCATGCGCGCCGACGTCGCCGACTACGATGAATACACCTTCGGGCGCCGCCGCGAGGGCATGATCGCCGCGGTCAACAACTGGCTCGCCAAACTCGCCATGACCCTCGCCACCGTCTTCGGCGGGCTCCTGCTCGACTACGTGATCGGCTACGACCGCGCCCTCGGCGGCAATCAGACCCCGGAGACGATGGAGCGCATGCTCCTCTGCTACGTCATCCTGCCCTCGGCCGCCGCCGCCCTGATCTTCCTGCTCCTCTGGAAGTATCCACTCACGCAGCACCGCCTCGGCGAAATCCGGGCCGAGCTGGAGGCGCGCCGCAGCAAGGTCTGAGGGCGCGTCGACCAACGCCTCCCCCCGTTTCCCGGAGCGGCCGCGATGGCGTGGTGACACGCGGGGGGGCGCCCCTGGCTCCCCTTAACTTCCCGAGCCGACGCCCGGCGAACTGTTCGACGCCAACGTCGTTTCCCCACCGCCTCCTCTCCCCAATCCGTATTCGCATGGACTCCCATCATCCCGTTCTCCGCGGCCGCGGACGCCGCGCCCAGCTCATCGTCGACGACCGTCCGTTCCTCATCCTCGGCGGCGAGCTGCACAACTCCAGCGCCTCGTGCCTGCGCTACATGGCCCCCGTCTGGGAACGCCTCCGGCGCCTGCACCTCAACACCGTCCTCGCGCCCGTCACCTGGGAACAACTCGAGCCCGCGGAAGGCTGCTTCGATTTCGCCCTCGTCGACGGCCTCATCCAGCAGGCCCGCCGCCATGGTCTGCGGCTGATCCTGCTGTGGTTCGGCACGTGGAAAAACGGCATGTCGAGCTACGCGCCCGCCTGGGTGAAGCGCGACTGCGACCGTTTTCCCCGCGTGCGCACGGCGCAGGACGTCCCCCTCGCCATCATCTCCCCGTTCTGCCCCGAGGCCCTCGCGGCCGACCGCGCCGCCTTTGCCGCATTGATGCGCCACCTCGTGGAAATCGACGGCGACCGGCACACGGTCATCATGGTCCAGGTCGAAAACGAAGTGGGCGTCCTCGGCGACTCCCGGGACCACTCCGCGGCGGCAAACGCCGCCTTTGCCTCGCCGGTCTCCGCATGCCTCATCCGTCACCTGGAGCGCAACCGCGCCGCCGCCGACAGCCCCCCGGTCCAGCGCTGGCTCGAAAACGGCGCGAAGGCGCACGGCACCTGGACCGAACTCTTCGGCCCCGGCCTCGAGACCGACGAGATCTTCATGGCCTGGCACTACGCCCGCTACATCGATACCGTCGCCGCCGCCGGCAAGGCCGAGTATCCACTGCCGATGTTCGTCAACGCCTGGCTCAGCAGCCTCGACCACGCCGAGGCCGGCTTCGCCAGCGGCGGCCAGAAACCCGGCGAATGGCCCAGCGGCGGACCCCTGCCCCAGACCATGGACATCTGGCTCGCGGCCGCCCCGCACCTCGATCTCCTCGCGCCCGACATCTATCAGCCACAATTCGACGCGTGGTGCCGGCTCTACACCGCCCGCGACAACCCGCTCTTCATTCCGGAAATGAATTGGGATCAGCGCGCCGCCCGGCAGTTCTTCCTCGCCCTCGGCGCGCACCACGCCCTCGGCGTCTCCCCCTTCGCCATCGACTCGCTCGAGCCCGCGGACGACAACCCCATCCGGCGCAGCTACCGCGTCCTCGAGCAGATCGCCCCGCTCATCCTCGAGCATCGCGGCACCGACCCCATGCCCGGTTTTGTCCTCGACGAAACCTGTCCACGCATCACCCGCCAACTGGGCGGCTGCACGCTCGAGATCACCCTCGACGAAGGCTTCGGCCAGAACGCCCACGAAGGCGGCGGCCTCATCATCGCCGAGGGCGACGACACCTTTCTCGGCGGGGGCTTTGGCTTCCAGGTGCAGTTTCTCCCCACCGAGGCCGCGCCCGAACGCATCGGCATCCTCGCCATCGACGAAGGCACCTTCGTATCGGGCCGTTGGACACCGGGGCGCCGGCTCAACGGCGACGAGGCCGGCCGGGGCAACCGCTGGCGTTTCCTCGACTACGCCTCGCCCGACGGCACCCTCACCGCCAACCGTCTCGCCACCGGCATCAGCCGCTGCTCGATCTATCGCTATCGTTAGTCGCCACCGCGGCGCGCGCCCCTCCGCCAGACGCATGCGCAGGCCGAGGCTTTTTCACCGATCGATCCTCCGGAGCACAGCCTGACTTGCCCCCGGCAGCGCCCTCCTTCAGAAAGCGGGTGATGCAGCTTTCATGGGAATTCGCCCTGCGCTACCTCGTGCCGCTCGTTTCCGCACCGTTTTTCCTGACGTTCCTCATCTACTTCACCCTCATCCGGAAACGCATCGCCCGCGAATACCCCTACTACGCCTGCTTCCTCATCGCGCTGATCATCGTTCTGACCGGCGGCATCCTCGCGTTTCTCCCCACCGGTCTGACCGCGAACGACATCCTCTTCGTGCGCATGGTCGCCCTGCTCGGATTCGGCCTCCCCGCCCTGTGCGTCGCCACCGGTCTGCAAAGTGGCGTCACGTTCACCACAGCGCAGCGCAACCTCATCTTCGCTTTCGGCACGCTCCTCACCCTCGCCTATGTCGCCTCCGCCGACATCGCCCTTGGC
Source organism: Verrucomicrobiota bacterium (assembly GCA_003694825.1). Classification (GTDB taxonomy): domain Bacteria; phylum Verrucomicrobiota; class Verrucomicrobiia; order Opitutales; family Opitutaceae; genus J108. The sequence goes on from RFJS01000158.1 coordinate 3,754, forward strand.
CACGGACTGCTGGCGAGCCTGGCCAACCTCGACTACACCACCGTCGCTCCGGCGCTCGCCGAGGTGCGCATCGCCCACGCCGTGCAAATCCTTGCCACGGTCAGCCTGCTCAACGGCCCCGTCCTCTACTTTCTGTTCCGACCGGGCCTGCATCCGCGGCCGGTCGCCTACCTTGGGGGCGTCTTCGCCTTCGGCTTCTTCCTCATCCTCGGCACCCTCGCCGAAATGTGGTGGCTCCCCTACACCGGCTCGATCGTCAGCGTCCTGTTCTGGGGGCTGCAAATCGTCCGTGAAGTCCACCACATGCGCGGGCGCATGGCGCTGCTCAAAGACGAGCTTCTCGTCCTCGCCCGCCGCGGCGGCACCGAAGCCGCCGCCGAATTTGCCCGCCGCCTCGAAGACCTCGAAGAGCTCTCCGAAGGACATCTCGATGTCTACAAACTGCGCATCAGGGAGATCCTCGCCGCCCTGGGTGAAGCGATGATCGAGGCCGAAATCGACGCCGATACCGTCGTCCGGCGCCACGCCGACCGCACCCGGGCCATCGACGAGAGCCACGACGCCGCCGAGATCCGCGCCGTCGTCAACAAGGAGGTCGCCCACCTCGCTGACGCCCTCGCCTCCCGGCCGGCGCAGCGGCGAAGTCACGCCGTCTCCCGCGCCCTTGCTTTCCTCCAGGCGAACTTCACCGAAAACATCGGCATCGACGACGTCGTTGCCCACGTCGGCGTCAGTCGCTCCAGCCTGCTCGCCGCCTTCAAACGCGAAACCGGCAAGACCATCAACGCCTGCCTCACCGACCTGCGCATCGCCAGGGCCTGCGAGCTGCTGCGCACGCACTCCGTCACCGAAACCGCCTTCGCCGTCGGCTTCAACAACTCCGGCTATTTCTCCACCGTCTTTCGCCGAAAAACGGGACAGACCCCGACCGAATACCAACAGGCCCAGACCTCCGAACCGTCCAGGCCCCAGCCACCCCGAATCCAGCCAGCCTCCCCGTAGGCCTGACCGACGGAACACCCTCGGCGCACGGGTGCGCCCCCGGCCGCCGCCTCAAGGATCGTCCACGAACACCTCAAAATTCGTCCGGATCGGCTCCATTCTTCCGGGGCGAAGACGATTCTCGATACGATCGCGGACCATTCTGAACGCGCGCGATGCCGCCGCCGGATAGAATCCACGGCACGCATTCGACGAACCATGGGCATCCGCATCCGTTTCACCTCGCGCATCCGCAAACCCGGCCGCCACACCCCGGCGATTCTCGCCCTGCTTCTCTTCGCGGCAGCCCGCGGAGCGGCGACCGACACCCCCTCCGATCCGGGACAGATCACCCTGCCTTCAGGCGGGGGCGAGCCTCCGCTGCTCGGCTATCAGGCCAGCCCGCTCGCCGCCCCTCTCAGCAACGAGCGCTTCGGCCCCGAACACTTCCGCGCCTCCCACTTCATCCACCCGCTCAAGACCCCCTCCGGCTTCGTCCTCACCGCCCTGCAACCCGCCGACCACCGCCACCACCTCGGCCTCTGGTGGCCGTGGAAGCAAATCGAGGACGCCGGACGCCTCATCAACACCTGGGAGCTCCAAAATGGCGACGGCCTCGTCCGGGCCACCCGCCACTGGACGGACACCTACAGCCTCGTCGCCCTCGCCGAATACCTCGACCGCCGCGCACCCGGCGGTCCTCGGGTGCTGCTCAACGAAACGGCGGTCATACGGCTCAAACCGCCTTTCACCGACGGCGCCGCGCGCGGCTACATCCTCGATCTGACGATCAGCCAGACCCCCGCCGTCGACCGCGACATCGCCGTTCCGGCCTACCGCTACAGCGGCTTTTCGTTGCGTGGCACCACACATTGGCTCGCCGACAACTGGCACCTGCTCACCAG
>RFJS01000159.1 GCA_003694825.1 Verrucomicrobiota bacterium
CTGGCCACGATGCCGGCGGATTGCACCCAGACCGGAATCGGGCCGCCGATGAGGTGATGCACACCGGCCCAGTTGTAGAAAAATGCCAACGACCAGAAACCGAGGACCGAGAGGTGGTAGCTGTGGATCGGTTTGCCCAGCACCTTCGGGATGAAATAGTAAACGGCGGCAAGTCCGATCGGAGTGAACCACAGTCCGAGGACGTTGTGGGCGAACCACCAATTCGTCAGTGCCTGGACCACACCGACGGTCGGTGCGAAGATCAGCATGATCTGGGCGACAGAGTAGAGCCACGGGAACCAGAACATCGCCGCGAGGATATACCACTGCGACACGTAGGTGTGCTCACTGCGGCGGAACCGGAAGGTGATGATCGTCCAGACTCCGATCAACGCGTAGCTGACGAAGAGAATCGGCGTCGCATAGGGCGGGAATTCCAGCCACTCGATCGACTGCGAATCTCCCCGGAGAATGCCGATCGTGCCGACGAGAACCCCGAAGTTCCAGAGGGCTCCGGAAACATAGAGCACGCCGGCATGCTGGAGCTTTGTCCGGGAGAGACGGGCCATCAGCCAGAAGGCGACAGCCACCGCGGAGTTCGTCGCCCACCCGTAGATGACAGTATTGAGATGGGCGGTTCGCACCCGGCCGAAAGTGAGCCACTCGCTGTTGGCGAGAAACTCCGGCGTGTGCATCTTGAAGGATGCGATCAGGGCGAAGACTGTGCCGATGAACAACCACGCCACGGCCGTGCCGAGAAAGATCAACGCCGGGATACGGGTGCTCTCGTCGATTTCGAACAATTCCGCGCGCTCACGCAAGTTGGCGGAGCGGGGATCAACGGAAGCTGCGATGCTTTGGGCCGCACTCATGAATTCTGGCTGACAACGGGTTTGGAGGCGCCCGCGTTGTGCGGACCCTTGCCGGGGAAGAAATCAGTTTGAACCCCCATGGGCTCGGTTTCGTCGAAGATGGATTTGGCCTGCGCGTCGAAGTTGCGCAGGTGCCCGTTTTTCAGGGCCCAGTTGAAGGCATATACCGCGGTGATGCTCATCAGCACCGCGATGACGAAAAGCAAACTGTAGACAAACCACTCCATCAGCGGGTCGGGTTGGCGGAAGCCTGTTCCGCGGCATACAGTTCGATGGCCCGATCGATCGGCAGGCGGACGATTCCCTTCTCCTTGTCGATCCAGCCGTAGCTCGTCGCCGCTGCCTCGGCGGAGGCACGCAGCTCCTTGAGACGCTCGGCGCGCTCTTCGGGTGTGAGGAGGTTCAGCTCCATGCGTTTCTCCGCGGAGAGCGTGACCGGCACCGTTGAGGCTTCCGGACGGTCGGCCAGGTAGAAGTGGCGGACCATCAGCGCAAAGAGAAGGAATCCAGCGATCACGAGGATCGCCGTGAACCAGAACCTGAAGCCGGAGGGTTTCTCGATGGCGTCACTCATGGCAATGCAGGGACTCGACGATACGCGGGTCGCGGATCGGAATGCAACGGGTGCGCGCGAAGCTGCGGAAGAAAGACCAGAAACAGAGGGCGCCGATGCCCACGAGCGCGGTCACATCGAAGACCGTCACGCCAAAGGGGATGGCATCACCGTTGGCCTGCTTGATCGAGGGCAGCGCATTGAAGGCGATATCGACGAAAGCGATCAGCAGAATCCATACGCAGATCGCGACCATGCGCGCCGGCTTCTTCTTGTTGGCATTCCCGAGAAAGAAGAAGAACGGCAGGAAGAAGTTGCCGAAAAGCAAGAGCAGGCCGACATCCCACCAGGAATTGCGTTCGCCAGACGCAAGGTTGAGCTCCCGCAGGTTGTACCAGAAGGTCTCTTCCGGTACGTTGGCGTTGTAGATCAGGAAATACTGGGAGAAGGAGATGTAAGCCCAGAAGACAGTGAAGGCCAAAAGGATGTTGCCGAGGTTGAGGAGGTGGCCCGTCTGGAAGATGCCGACGAAGACTCCTTTGCGCACCAGGTAGAGGCAGATGAGCACCGTGAGCGCGAGGGCGGCCTTCATCCCGGTGGCGAAGAACCACACCCCGTAGATCGTCGAGAACCAGTGGTATTCGAGGCTCATCAGCCAGTAGAAGGCGGCGAAAGTCAACGTCAGGGCCGTGAGCGGGATGCCAAAAGCTGCAGTCTTGCGGTTGGCGAGCGTGTGCTCAACGGATCCGTCATCGTCCTGAGCGAAAGAATGCTTGCGCAGGCGTCCGGCCACCCAGATCCACGCGCCGAAAAAGAGGATGTTGAAGACGACGAAGGCCGTCGGATTGAGAAAGGCCGATTTCTTGACCCAGAGAATATCTCCGGCGACGGCCTCGTGATCCATCCACTTCCACAGCAGGTCGTGCTGGCCGAACAGTGACAGCAGCACCAGCGGAGCAAAGAGCCCGGCGAGCAGCGGGAAAACGCCGATCCAATGCTCGAGCGGCCGGCGGATGACCGTCGACCAGCCCGCATCGAAGATATGATGCAGCAGCACCATAACGAGCGCGCCAAGGCTGACGGCGATCCAGAAAACGACCGCCATTAACCACGACATGGCGAGGCGGTGGCCGTCGGCAAACATCGCGCCGGCGGCGGTGATGGCGGTGAAAAGCACACCGACGACCAGGAACGTGCTCGCGTTGGCGAGACGGGATGGCTCGTCAGCGGCGGGAGAGACCGAGGTAGCTGCTTGCGAGGCGCTCATAGTCCGAGCTCGGAACGTTTCGCGGGCGGAACATCGTCGATGGTGCCCTGTTGGGCGCGCTGGAGCGCGCGGATGTAGGCGATGATGGACCAACGGTCGTCGGCCGGGATTTTGTCGCCATAGCCGAACATGGTGTTCTTTCCGTTGGTGATCGTATTGAAGATTTCACCCTCCGGCATTTGCCGGATGCGGTCGTCGTGGTAGGTGGGCGTGGCGCCCATGCCGTAGAGCTTGGTGATGCCCTGCCCGTCACCGAGCTTGCCATGACACGGCAGACAGAAGATCTCGAATTGTTCCTGGCCGTGGCGGATGAACTCGGCATCGACGACCAGCCCGGCCGGGAATCCCCGCGCCCAGTCGCCATTGGCCGCGCTGCCACCGGCGACGAGTCCGCGATAACGGTGATCGTCCGCGGCAAGGAAGGCCGGATCGGCTTCGACCGAACGTCCCCGGGCGACCGCGTGGGGCGGTGTCGGCCGGTCGGCCCGGCCATCGGCGAAGAAAGTGCTCGGCGCCTGCGGGCGGAATTTCGGCTGGCGGTCCATGTCCGGAAAAACCTCCAGCGGGGGCTTTGTCGTGAGGGAACCGCGGAAACCGAGGATCGAGACGGCCGCGACGACAATACAGAGAAATGCTAACCAGACGTAACGCATGTCAGTCCTCCAGTTCTCCGATCTCTACGGCTCCGGCTTCCTCGAGCAGCGACCGCGACTTCTCCACGGAGAATTTCGGGTCGTCCTTTTCGATCACGATGAAAAAGCCATCGTCCGTCGCCCGGGCGGCCATGTCGGCTTTCAACACGGGGTGGTAGTGGATCGGCAGCCGATTGAGGATGAACATGCCCGCGATTGTGCCGAAGGCCGAGAGCAGGATGGTCAGCTCGTAGCTGATGGGGAAGGCGAAGATCGGGCTGAAATAGGGTTTGCCGCCGACGATGAGCGGGTAATCGACAGCGCCCATCCACCAGATCATGAGCATGCCGAGGGTGAACCCGGTGATGCCGCCGGCAAGGGTGAAGCGGGGCACGCGAGAGCGCTTCAGGCCCATCGCCGCGTCCATGCCGTGAATCGGGAACGGGGTGATGACGTCCCACCGGGTGTATCCGGAATCGCGAACCTTCTCCGCGGCGTGCATCACGCTCGCGGGGGTCTCGAACCGGGCAATCAGGCCATAGAGGTTCTTCGACATCTCTCGAATCAATGTTCGGCGGC
>RFJS01000160.1 GCA_003694825.1 Verrucomicrobiota bacterium
CATCCTCGCCGTGATCCGCCGGCGCATGGCCGCCGCGGGCGTCGATCCCGCAACAGCCGCCCCTGTGGAGACCGCCCCTGTGGAGGCGGGCGAGGCCGGCGCGTCCGCTCCGCCCGCTGGCTGAGCCGTCCTCCCCCCGCCCCCCCTCACCCACCGGCCGGCACGGCCCGGCCGCAGGCGGGCCGCTCCGCCATCGCATCCGCGTGCGTATCCCCGCACCCGTCAGGCGTTGGTGTCCTCTACGCGTTTCTCCGGACCGCTCTTCCCGGTGCTGTAAATCCCGTTTCAAAACCCTCCCCCGTCCCTCACTTCCGGGGAAAGATCTCCCCTTCCGCCTGCCGATGCATCAGGTAGCCCTCCCTCTCCATGCAGACCCATTTCACAACCGCACGTGTCGTCCTCCTCGCATTGGCGGCCAATGCCGTACTTTTGTATTCATCAGATGACGACATGCGAGCCGCCTGGGAGGCCATCCACGAAGCCCGCGCCCCGGCGCTGGAACGCTTCAACGAAGCGAAGTTCGGCATGTTCATCCACTGGGGCCTCTACACCCTCCTCGCCGGCGAGTGGAAGGGCGAGACTGTGCCCGGCTCTCCCGAATGGATCTTTCATCACGCCCGGATTCCCCGAAAGGAATACCGCGATCTGGCCCGCAAATTCCGCCCGAAGCACTTCGACGCCGAGGCCTGGGTGCGCCTCGCCAGGGACGCCGGCATGCGCTACATCGTCATCACCGCCAAGCATCATGACGGCTTCGCCCTCTACGACTCCGCCGTGAGCGAGTTCGACATCGCCGATGCCACCCGCTTCGACCGCGATCCCGTCCGCGAGCTCTACGAGGCCTGCCGGCGCGAAGGCATCGGCTTCGGCATCAACTACTCGCACGCCGTCGACTGGATGGATGGCGGCGACGGCGGGGTCGCCGATGTCCTCGGAGCCACCCCGATCGGCGGCGACACCCTCGCGGTCTGGCCCGCCAACACCTGGGATCCCGTCCCGTCATCCTTCGAGAAATACCTGCTCACCAAGGCGCTGCCCCAGGTTCGGGAGCTGCTGGAGCGCTTTCCGGGCCTCATCGGCATCTGGTTCAACCTGCCGCGCTACATGCGCGCGGAGCACAGCTTCGAATTCTACAAGCTCACGGCCATTCTCCAGCCGCAATGCCTCGTCAACAGCCGCGTCGGCAATGGATTCGGCGACTTTGATGTCCCCGGCGACAACCGCATCCCCGATGCCGACGATCTCCCCGAACTCCCCTGGGAAACCCCCGGGACCACCAACAACTCCTGGGCCTACCGTCCCGATGACGTCGAGTGGAAATCCGTTGCTGAACTGCTTTTCTGGATACTGGACATCGCCAGCAAGGGCGGCAACTACCTGCTGAACGTCACGCCCACGGCCGACGGCACGATCCCGGTGGAATGCGCCGAGCGGCTTCGCCGCGTCGGCGAGTGGATGCGCCAGAACGGCGAGGCCATCTATGGGACCCGCCCATGGCGCATCCCGCGCGAGGGCCCCACCGAGGTGCGCATCACCGGCACGACCTCCCGCCAGCGCAACGGATTCAATGTCGATTTCACGTCCAACGACATCTGGTTCACCGCCAAAGACGACGCCATCTACGCCTCCGGCCTGGTACGGCCCCGCGACGGGAGTGTCGAGATCCGCGCCTTCGGCCGGGCCGCCGGCCTGCTCGACAAACCCATCCGCGAGGTCACCGTGCTCGGATATGCGGGAGCGGTCCGGTGGCGGCAGACCGACGAAGCCCTCGTCGTCGAGCTTCCGCCGGTCCATTTTCGCGCCCGCGGCTTTTCCATCCGCATCGGGCACTGAGCGCCGCCCGGCGCCCGGGGCCACGCCCCCGGCGCTCTCCGCGCCGCCCCGGCGGGCAGGGGTGCCTTCGACCGCCTGCGCCCGGCCTCGGACTCGTCCGATGTGTTCTAACGATTGCGCTCCGAACGCGCACATCCCCCCGGGCCTTCGGGTTGCATCCGCGGCGCTTTTCTCATGATGCTCCCTGCCCGATGCGCCAACGCCCACCTCTCCGGACCCTTTGCCTCTTCCTGATCCTCGCCGGCGCGGTCGCCGTCCTCCCCGCCTGCCGCAAGGCCGCCCGCAAGCCGGTCGCCCCCCGAGCGGCAACGGTTGCCCCGGCCCCGGTCGTCGCCACCGACACCGTCACTCATGAGCCGATCGGGCGCGACGCGCCGCCGCCGCCCTGGATCGCCAACGTCAACGCCATCGACGTCGACCAAGACGGTCTTCTCGACATCGTCGCCTGCGAGGCCCGCACCCACGAAGTCGTCTGGATCCGGCAGGTCGCCCGCGGCGTCTTCGAGGAGCGCACGATCGCCACCGACATCAAAGCACCCGTGCACGCCGAGGCGGCCGACATCGACGACGACGGGGATCTCGACCTGCTCATCGCCTCCATGGGCTTTGTCTTTCCCAACAAAGATCTCATCGGCTCGGTCGTCATCCTCGAAAACGACGGGCAAAACGCCTTCACCTCCCGTTTCGTCGCCACCGACACCTACCGGGTCACCGACGTCCGGGCCGCCGACTTCAACGGCGACGGCCGGAAGGACCTCGCCGTCGCCCAGTTCGGCTACGACCAGGGGCAGGTCATGTGGATGGAGCGCGTCGGTCCGTGGGAGTTTCGCCAGCACCCCCTGCTCGGCCTCTCCGGCGCGATCAATGTGTGCATCGACGACTTCAATGGCGACACCCACCCCGACATCGTCGCCCTCATCTCCCAGCAGTGGGAGGAGGTCTACTACTTTCAGAACAAGGGCGACGGCACCTTCGAAACCCGCCGCATCTGGGGATCGACCAACGAGGACTACGGCAGCAGCGGCCTGAGCCTCGGCGACCTCAATCAGGACGGCCGTATGGATATCCTCTATACCAATGGCGACGGCTTCGGACCGGCCGTCATGCCCGGCCCCCGGCCCTGGCATGGCGTGCAGTGGTTTGAAAGCATGGGCAACGGCTACTTCAAATATCACCGCGTCGGCAATCTTCCCGGCGCCTACAGTCCCGTGGCCGTCGATTTCGACCGGGACGGGGCTGTCGACATCATCGCCTCCAGCGCCTACGCCGACTGGGAACGCAAGGGCACCGGCGTGGTCACCCTCATGTGGTTCCGCAACGACGGCCGCCTGAACTTCCAACCGCACATCCTCGCCTATGGACCACGCGATCTCATCACCGTGACCGCCGGTGACTTCGACGGCAACGGCCAGCCGGCCCTCGTCACCGGCAGCTTCCCGGTCGCGCCGCCCTATGACGACACCAGCCGCCTGCTCATCTGGCGCCGAAACCCCGCCCCATGAAACCACGCAAGCCGCCGCTCCCCGTCCTGATCGCCCTTCTCGTGGCCGCCGCCGGCATCGCCGGATGGCTTCTCTGGCAGCGTTCCGCCGATGCCGCCGCGCTGCTTGCCGACGCGCTTCCGCCCCGCCCCGCCCTCGACAACCGCCCGCAACTGCTGCGCGAGCGTATCGACAAACTCGAGTCCGCCTTCCGCGCCGGCGAGGCCCCGCTCCGCGCGCTCGGCGAACTCAGCGCCGTCTACCACGCCAACGGCTTCTACGCCGAAGCCGCCCACATCTACACCGTGCTCGAGCAGCTCGATCCGGACAACCCAACCTGGCCGCATCGCCACGCCGTCATTCTCGCCGGTTTCGGGCAGGCCGAGAGCGCCCTGCCCCGCTTCGAGCGCGTCATCGCCCTCGCGCCGCGCCACCTCCCCGCCCATCTCCGCCGAGCCGACCTCCTGCTCAAACTCAACCG
>RFJS01000161.1 GCA_003694825.1 Verrucomicrobiota bacterium
AGGCGATGAACAGCGCCGCCGGCTACGAGGCCGTCAGGCTCAGCCCACACGCCCTGCGCAATCTCGCTCCGCTCGGGCATCCCAACTTCACCGCCGGCGTCGGCCTGCTCGTGCTTCCCGCGACCCTCGCGCTCGTCTTTCGCCCCTCGCGGTTCACCGTGCGCGCCGCCTGGTGCCTCGCGCTCGTTCTTCAGGCCGCCATGCTGATCTCATCCGGCTCGCGAGGCATGGTGCTCGGCATCGGTGTCGGCGGCGCCTTTGCCCTCACGGCATTCGCGCGCCACAGAGGCTGGTCGGCCCGCCGATTCGGCGCGGCCGCCGCCGGCGCCCTCGTGCTGCTCGCCGTCCTCGTGCTGGCCCTGCCGCGCACCCGCGCCGCCGCCATGCTCGCGCTGCAGGGAAAGGGATTCGGTGCAGGCGATGAACAGCGGGCCGCCATGCTCAAAGTCGGGTGGGCCATGGGGGCCGATCACCCCTGGCTCGGACAGGGCCCCGGCATGGTGCCGCTGAAATATCCGCTCTACCGGCACACGGTGGACGGCGGCTCCGATACCGTGCTGCAGCTCCACTCCACCCCCTTGCAACTCTGGGCCGACACCGGATTGGCCGGCGTCGCCGCCGCCGCGGTGCTCTTCTTTGCCTCGCTGGCCCTCATGTGGCGACAGACCGCCGATCGCGATGACGCCGACATCGCGGGCCTCGCCGCCGGCGCGGCGCTGGCCGGCTACGGCGCCTATGCTCTGACGGACTACCAGTTGGATGTCCCGCTCATCGCCGCTCTCGTCGCGGCCCAGCTCGCCCTCCTCTGGCGCGTCCGCGGCGAACGACCGGTGCGCTTCCTGCCATCGGCGGGCGCGCTCGTTGCTGCCGGCATCCTCGCGACCGCCGTCTTTGCCACGGCGCGGGACTGGCCCGCGCGGCGCCTCTTCGCCGAGGCGATGACCCGACTCGAGACAACCGGAGACCTCGCCGAGTTCGAAGAAGCGATCGAGCCCATCGTCGATCTCGCGCCCAACCCCGCCGACTACCTCGGCGCCGCTGCCGCCGTGCATCTGCGTTTTCTCTATGCGGGCGACGATCCCGGCACGCGCGAGCAACACGCCGCCTCCGCCCGCCTCTATCTCGACCGGGTTCTTGAATACAACCCCGAGAGCGAGTTCGCCCGAACCAACCTGGGCTGGCTCACGCTCGCGGACGCCCCCCACGAGGCCATCATCCACTTTCGGCGTGCCATCCGCCTGGCCCCGGCTCGAAGCGACCTGTTCATCGGCCTCGGACTCGCTCATCTGCGCCTCGGCGAAATCGACGCCGCCATCGACGCCTTCGCCATCGAACTGCTGCGCCGGCCCGCCGCCCTCACCTCTCCCTTCTGGCAGGCCGAAACCCTCGCGCCGCACCTGGCGGCCGCCGTGCGCCGGGCCTGTGAGATCGCGCCCCGTCTCGGCCCCGAGGAGGCGATGACACGAACCACGCGCCTCCTGCTCTGGTGGCTCGGCGAAGCCCCCCTGCCAATGCCAGTCGCGCCGTCGACCGACACACCGACGCAGAACACCCCGGGCCTGGCCGTCCTCGCACGGGCGATCGCCACCCCCGAGACGCGGCGTCAACTGCTCGCCCGATACCTCTTCATCCGCACCGGCCGGCAGCCCGACGCCGCCGACCTCGACACACTCGAAACGCTCCTCGACGAGCTTCGCAACGATTGGCGCGCATGGCTGCGCCATCCCGCCGGCCACCGCCCCCCCTTCCTGCGGCTCTTCCAACGAGAGCGCACCGCGCATCCCATGCTCGCCGGCAACCTCGACCTGCCCGTGCCCGTCGATGCCAACCTCGCGGAGGAAAACGACCTCGCCCGCCTCTTTTTCGGCGCCCTCTTCCCGCCGAAAGGGCTTCCGAGCGACCCCGCCGTCCTGCACTATGTCGCCGAACGTGGACTCTGAGCAGCCGCAGACCACCGCCGCCATCGCCACCCGCCGCGAGAGCTACCACCGGCTGCGGGAGGTCTGGCTGCCCCTGCTGTTGTTTCTCGGCGATGCGGCCTGTGCGATCGCCGGCATGGTCGCCGGCTACTACCTGAGGTATCACACGCCGATCGCTGCCTGGGGCGTGCCCGTGCCCGATGCCTCGATACGCACCTACCTGCCGCTGCTCGCGCTCGGCGCCGCCATCCTCATCGCCACCTACGCCTACCTGCAGCTTTACGATCCGCGCCTGCTCCTGCGCCGCGTCTACGGCCTGAGCCTCATCATGAAGGCCATGGCTTTCTGGTTCGCCGCCTATCTCGGCATATCGCTGGTGCTCGAGTTCACCCCGCCCATCTCCCGTCTGTTCGTCGCCGTCACTTTCGGCATCACTCTTGTCATCACCTGGCTGTGGCGAAACCTCTTCTACTGGATCGTCACACGTCCCGGCATGATCGACCGCATCCGCCGGCGGGTCGCCGTCCTCGGGCTCGACGAGCGCACGCGGGAATTTCTCGGCGAGATCGCCCGCCAGCGCACCCATCCGTTCGCAGCCGTTGGATACATCGGACGTCCTCCCGACCATGAGACCGCCGTCCGGCCTGCCGCCGCCCCCTCCACGGAATCACCGACCTTCACGCCGCAATGGCTCGGGGATTGGGACCGTCTCGAGTCCGCCATCCGCGACCATCGGATCGACATCGTCGTCGTGGGCAGTCTCGAACTGCCTCACGACGGCATGGCCCGGCTCATCGAGACCTGCGAGCGCACATATACGGAGTGGAAGGTCATCCCCTCCGCCTTCGAGCTGTTCGTCTCCAATCTCCAGCTCGAGAACCACGGAGGGATCCCCGTCCTCGGTGTTGGTCCGCTCGCCATCCACCGCCTACTCAATCGCGTGCTCAAGCGCACCATGGACATCGGCGGAGCCGCTCTCGGCCTCGTTCTCACCGCGCCGGTCATGTTCGTTGCCGCCATGCTCATCCGCCGCGAGTCGCCCGGCCCCGTCCTCTTCCGCCAGCAACGCATCGGCGCCAATCACCGGCCCTTCACGATGTACAAGCTCCGCACCATGCGCCTCGGCGCCGAAAACGAGGACCACCTTCACCAGAGCACAACGGCCGACGACCCCCGCGTTCTGCGCATCGGCCGCTTCCTGCGCCGCTGGAATATCGACGAACTGCCCCAGTTCTGGAACGTCCTTCGCGGAGACATGAGCCTCGTCGGGCCCCGCCCGGAACGCCCCCACCATGTCGATGCGCTCAGCGCGCGCATCCGCCACTACCTCCCGCGCCACCTCGCACGCCCGGGCATGACCGGCTGGGCCCAGATCAACGGCTGTCGCGGCGAGGGCGACCTCGAACGCCGCATCCGCCTCGACATCTATTACCTGGAAAACTGGTCCCTCGCCCTCGACCTGCAGATCCTCATCCTCACCTTTCTGCGCTGGCGCGGACCGGAGTGACACACTCACGGACGCTTGCCGCCTGAACACGGTCCGACACATTGATTGAAGTCTGATGAAACTGCATAGCCTCGAAGCGGTGTTTCGCGCGCTGAACGAAGCAGGCGTTCGCTATCTCGTCGCCGGAGGCGTGGCGGTCATTGCCCACGGTTACGTCCGTTTTACCCAGGACCTCGACCTTGTCATCGCACTGGACGAACCCAACGCACGAGAGGCGATGAAAACCCTCGGCCGCCTGGGCTATCAGCCCAGAATTCCGGTCAAAGCAGAGCAGTTTGCCGACGCCGCGACACGTGAATCGTGGATTCGCGAGAAGCAGATGCTCGTTTTTCAACTCGTCAGCAACGCGCATCCAACCGTCGCTATCGACGTTTTCGTTCGCGAGCCGTTCGATTTCGAAAAGGAGCAACGCAACGCCGTGCGTCACGAGCTCGCGCCCGGCGTCATCGTCCCTGTAATCAGCCTCGAAACGTTGCTCCGCCTCAAGCGCGAGGCAAACCGCCCGCACGATCAACAGGACATTCGCATGCTCACCCGCCAACGATCCGGGACCGACCTTCCATGAAGCCTGACACCGACAACGCCGACTGGCAGTGCCACGGATGGGACGATCATATCCGCGGCCAGCTCGAACACGGGGCTTCGCTCACCTTCCGCCAGCGTCTCCAGTGGCTTGAAGAGATGTCTGAACTCGTGGCCCGCCTCCGCCAGAACCCGGAGTGGGCTCGCCGCAACGCGATCATTGAAGGTCGCGATCCCGCAATTACGGAGTAATCCCGCA
>RFJS01000162.1 GCA_003694825.1 Verrucomicrobiota bacterium
CGAATCTCCGCCTCGAGCGACTGTGCATCCGCCTCCTCATCGAGAAGGGCGAAACTCGCACTCCCGCTTCCGGTCATCAGCACGCCCTGCACCCCCGGCATGCCCCGCAGCCGCTCCGCGAGCACCGGCAGCGCCATGAACTTCCGGTCGGCCACCGCGGCAAAGCTGTTGAACAACAACGTCTCCGGCCCATCCGAGCTGCTCAGCCACCTGGACAACATCGCCTCGGCCAGGCGCGACTCGATATAGCCGGACGGCGCCATCGCCGCGAGCGCCCCGTAAGCCCACGGGGTGCTGATCGAGAAATCCGGCTTGTAGAGCAGCAACCGCCGCCCCGCCAGGCGAGCGGCGACAGCCTCCGGCAATCGCTCCAACCGCTCCCCCCGCCCCCGCATCACACACGGCTCGCCAAACAGAAACAGCGGGCAATCGCTGCCGAGGCTCGCCGCGAGCAACCGCAGATCCCCTTCCGCCAACGGCGAGCCAAGCAGCGTATTCAAGGCCCGCAAAACCGCCGCCGCATTGCTGCTCGCCCCGCCGAGTCCCGCGCCCATCGGGATGCGCTTGTTCATGCGGATCCGGACGCCCACCTCGACCTCGGCCGCCATGCGAAACTCCTCGGCCGCCCGCACCGCGAGATTCTGCGCGCCGCACGGCACCCGCTCATCATCACAGGTCAAAACGATGTCGCCGCCTCCGGGCTCCACCGCCACCTCCAGCTCATCCCCGAAAGCCACCGGCGCGACCAGCGAAACCAGATCGTGAAACCCGTCCGCCCTGCGTCCTGTCACGGCCAGAAACAGATTGATCTTCGCCGGACTCGAAACCGTCACGGAAGTCCTGGACAAACAACTCATACGCGTGGGGCCGGCCGGTCGTTTTTCCGTGCCAGCGAGGCCGCCGGTTCCATAAAACCCCGCCATGGATTGCGAACTAATTCTCCCGCTCGACGTCCCGGACGAATCCCGGGCGACCGAACTGCTCGACCGCGTCGGCAGCGAAGTCGCGTGGGTCAAGATCGGCCTGCAGCTCTTCACGCGGCACGGGCCCGGCATCGTCGAGCGCATCGCGGCGCGCGGCTACCGTATCTTCCTCGACCTCAAGCTGCACGACATCCCCAACACCGTCGCCTCCGCCATCGCCTCCCTCGGACACCTGCCCATCGACCTGCTCACCCTCCACGCCAGCGGCGGCCGCGAGATGCTGCGCGCCGCCGAGGCCATGAAAAACGAAGTTCGCCCGAGCCTCACTCTCCTCGGCGTCACCGTGCTCACCTCCACCGACGCCGCCGGACTCGCCGAGATCGGCATCGACGCCTCGCCCGAAACCCAGGTCCTGCGCCTCGCCAAACTCGCCCGCGCCGCCGGCATCGGCGGCCTCGTCTGCTCTCCCCTGGAAGTCGGGCGGCTGCGCGAAACACTCGGCCCGGACGTCACCCTCGTCACCCCCGGCATCCGCCCGGCCGGTGCCGACGCCGACGATCAGAAACGCATCATGACTCCGGGCGCCGCCGCCCGGGCCGGTGCCTCCTTCATCGTCGTCGGCCGCCCCATCCTCCGCGCGCCCGACCCCGCGGCGGCCGCACGCGCCATCCGCGCCGAGCTGACCTCCGCCTGACGCCTCGCCGCCGCGCCATGGGCACCGCCGCCATTCTTCTCGCCGCCGGCCGGGGCTCGCGCATGCAGGGCGTCGTCGACGACAAGATCCTCGCCCCGCTCGCCGGTCG
>RFJS01000163.1 GCA_003694825.1 Verrucomicrobiota bacterium
CGACCGGGTGGGCACCTGCCGGGCGCGGCCGCCGGTGGCCAGCTTTACCTGGCCGCGGACGTATGCGGATGATGAATGCGGGGATTGGAAAGGTTTATGAGTATGCAAAACAACGACGAGAAAAACAACGAGGCGATGATGGATTCGCAGAGCCTGCGCCAGGCGCTGGCTCTGCTGACCGAGGCGGTGGGGGAGCTGCGGCTGACCCGCAGCGGGCACGTGCGGCTGACGGCCGCGTGCCAGCAGTTGAGCCGGGCGCTCGAGGACCGTGAAGAATTAGTCGAGACGAACCTGCGGCTGATCGAGCAGGCGCGCCGGGCGGAGGAGAACGACCACACGGCGGCCGAGGCGTTGAATCAGGCGCTGGAGAAGAACGAGGCGTTGAGCGAGAAGCTCAAGTCGGCGCAAGAGGAGCTGGAAAAAGAACGCGCGGAGCTGGAACTGCTCCGCGAGCAGGTGGGCAGTGCCCGCGAGGCGATGCGCAACCTGGCCGCACAGGTCGATGGCCTCAATCGTGACCTGGAGACGGCACGGAAGCGCAACCAGGCGCTGGAGCAGGCCCTGCAGCGCGTGCAGTCGACGCAGGAGCAGGCGCAGGAGCCGGCGGAGGAGCCGGCGGAGGAGCCGCTGCAGACAACGGCATGAAGCCGAAACTTTGACGCAGGCAACACCAGTCACGGCAAGGCCCTTGCCCGCCAGGGCTGCGCCATCCACCGAGTGAAACACACAACAGAAAAGGGAGGTCCAGATGAACGGAAACGAACAGAACTGTGCAAGGATGACAAAACGAGCCGGGCGGGCGCCTGCGTCATAAATGAACAGCGGGAATGAATGAGTGTGTGTTCAGCGGCTGGATACCAGCCAGCGCCGATGCGGCGTATGACCAGGCGGGCCAGCGCCTGGTGTTTTTTGAGATGCGGGTGCGCGCAAGCGACGGGGAGGAGCACACGCTGCGCCTGCGCATCGAGGACGAGGCAAAGGCCCGCCAATGGTGGCCACTGATCACGCCGGGACGCGCCGCGTTTGTCCGGGCAGAAGCCCGGAAGGTGCCGTGGAAACGGCACGGCATCATCCAGGGCGAATTTGTCGTGTTCGCCGTGCGCGAAATGGAATTTCCTGCGCGGGGCGCACCGCGCTCCACGCAGGGAGATGGGGTAACAAAGGGCGAGCCAGCGGGCAATGACACGCCGCCGGAAGGGGTGACGGCGGCGCCGAGTCCGCTGGCTCGTTTCCTGGAGGAGGAGGCCGCGAGCAAAGGGAAAGCGTGATGGCCGCCGACCAGGCATGCACCGATTATGTGGCTGTGCCCATGACGGTGGCACAGTGCCGGCAATGCCATGGCGTGCTGCGCGTGCGCTGGAGTGCACACCGGCGCAATGAGGCGTGGCTGAGCTGCGAGCATGGTTGCACGGTCGGGCGCGGTCGCAGGCGGCGCGAGACACGTGTGACGCTGCGTAGGATGCCGTGGTTGCGCGAGGCGGCGCTGGAGCTGTTGCGGCGAGGCGCGATGGAATGCTGGAGCATCAGGCTGACCGGGCTGTTGCGCCGGGCCGGATACGCAAGCAAGGGCGGTGTGTCGGCGGAGGGGTGCCGGCTGGTGAGGCGCACGCCCGCGGACTATGCGAGGCTCTATGCGGCGGTGCAGGCCCACCTCGCGACTGCCGCTCATGCGGCGAAAGGAGGGAGCGCATGATTCTGCGCGACTGCCTGGTGCGCCACGGCATTGTGCACAGCCGCAAGGTGCTGAGCCTGCGGCCAGCGGCGCAGCTGTTTTTCAGGAATGTACTGCATGTGTGTGATGGAGCGGGACGCTTCGAGGCGGACCCCGACCTGTTGAGAGCGGTGCTATACGGGCCGATCCTCCACAAGATACAGAGGGGGGATGTTGTGCGCTGGTTGACCGAGTGTCATCAAGCGGGACTCATCAAACTCTATACGGTAGGAGGACAGGGTTACGGGTGCGTGCTCAATTACGGTCAGAGAGACCGCCTGCGCAAAGTGCGCTATCCATCACCGGAACCGGATCAACTGGAGCTGGCTACCGTGGCCGGCGAGAGCGTTGAGCAGGGCGACAGGAGGCGACGGGCGAGACGGAAGCGACCGCCGGATCCGCCGCCGGAACAGAATAGAATAGAAGAGAAGAAAAGGGAGGGGGAGGGCGCGCGCGCGCAAGCGCACGCCAGCGCACCCTCCATGCCGCCCCACCCCCCGATTTTAAACAGGGAAGCCAAGGAGGTGCGCGGCGAGACGCAGGTCGAATGGCTGGCGCGGTTGGCGGCGCAGTACCCGGGTATCGACATCGAGCGCGAACTGTGTGCCGCGATCGAGGTGCAGCGGCGGAAGGGGCGGCAACTGGAGCGCGGTTGGTTCGAGGCGCACTGGCTGCCGCACGTCGATGTACCGGTGGAGGATCCGCGCGAGCTACGCCGTCGACAGGCCGAGGAGGAGAGGCGCCGTCGACAGGCCGAGGAGGAGCGGCGCCGGCGGCAGCAAAACGGGAGCAGCGGACCCGCGTTTGCAGAAATTCTGGCGCGGCTCGAGCAGCAGCGCGCGACGAACAAAAAGGAAGACGAACAGCAATGATGAAAACTCGCGAGGAAACGACTGCGGATAACACGCGGTGGCTACCGTTGGATGAGACGGCGCGCCGGAGCAGCAAGCCGCGCATTACGGTGAAATGGGAGTCGAAAGGTTCACCGCGCTTCGGCTTCAACCGCGGAGCGATCGAGCTCATGGGACTGGAGCTGGGAATGCGGTTGAAAGTATACTGGCTCGGGAAGGTGGGGCAAGAGAGCCAGGCTCCGACATTCTGCGTGGCCGTGCACGCGGCGGATGGTGAAGGTGTGCGGCTGTGCGGTGGCGCGGGAAAAAACTACATGTCGGCGGCGCATCCGGGACTGCGGCAATGGACACGGTGGAAGCGCGTCGTCTTTCGCCCGGAGCGAGCGGGCGCCGGCGCACCTGGCGAATGGTTGTTGGTGCCTGTGGCGTCGGAATTCGCAAAAGGAGGGACGCGGTGATGAAACGATGGATACGCATTGGCGGACTGGTAAGCGCCGGGCGCTGGAACGAGCTAAAGGGCCGGGAGGAGCAATTGTGCGGACGACTGACGGTGCGCGCGATCGAGCTGCGTGCCGATGGTGAGGGCGGCCTGAATGAGTGCGTCGTCGTGGAAGACCGTTTCGGCCGCAGGGCGAAGATCGATGCGGAGTTTCTGGACCCGTGGTTCGATGCGTATGAGCAGGCGCAGCTGCATGATCTGCTGGAGGCGATTGTGCAGCTTGTGGAGCCGGTAGCGGAAATACTGAAGAGCGCAGGAGCGCTGGCGGAGCCGCTCGATGAGTTGCGACGGCGCAAGCGCGAGATCGAGGAGCGATGGTTGTGAGCGAGGTGGAGCTGCACCGACGAGTCGACGCACTGGCGCGGCGCGTGGAATACCTGGAAAGGGTGGTGGCGCAGCTGCCGGCGCGCGTGGTCGTGCCAATCGCTCCTGACGGCAGCGAGGTGGTTGGAACGGATGCGGCGGTCGTGGCGAGAGTGCTCGAGGCGCTGGGCGTGCGCCAACCGGGGCGACAGCGGGAAATACTGCGGCCGGGGAAGGTAAGCGGTGAGGATGCGGTGTTGCGGCAGGTGGTGGTGCGGCACCTGGGTACGTTTGGGTGGTCGGCGGCGCGCATCGGCCGGGCGGTGGGAATTTCCGAACGGACGGTAAGACGGTATTTCGAGCGCGTCGGATAAAAAACGCGGGTTTGTCCGGAAAGGCGTCCGGACAAAAACGCAATGCGATTGCGGAAGGAGCGGGCGCATTGCCCGATGGGTCGGGACGATGCGCGAGGAAACGTGTCAGGAAAACCGGGTAAGCAGCGATAAGGTGGAACAGCTGCTGTTTGAGTTGTCGGAGATTTCTGGCTACGGTGAGTTGCGCGGTCGCGAGGTGAAGTTCGTCGAGGCGATCGTCGCGGGCCGAACACAGCGCGAGGCGGCGCAAGCCGCCGGGGTGCGCGCCTCGACGACCGGCGCGCTCGACGTTGCGGCGTCGAAGCTGGCGGCGAGTCCGCGGGTGCGACGCGTGCTACGGATCGCCTGGGAGCGGGCGGCGCAGGGCCTCGAGAAGGACCTCCTGCAGCTGCAGGAGGTTATCGACCGGGCGGCCGAGGAGATGCGACGGGCAGGCAGTGCGAAGGCTCGCGCGGCAGCGTTCAACGAATTCGAGAAGGCGGTGAAGCTGAAGGCGGCGATCCATGGCCGGCTGACCGTGAACTTCCGCGGGGAGGTCGAGCATCGGCACGTCGTGCTCAGCCAGGAGCTGCGGCAGCAGCTGATCGAGGCGCGGCGGGCGCTGATCAGCAGTCGCATCGCCGAGCGGATGGAAGGGCAGGCGCGGAACTGAGCGATGCGGGACGCCTGGCAAGAGGATCTGAGCGATGCGGCGTTGCTGGCGACGCCGGTAGGTTACGCGCGCGGCGTGCTGGGGATGGATCTTTACCCCTGGCAGGAGCGGGTGCTGGCCGACCTGGAAGAGCCAGGGATGATTTCGTTGCGTTGCTGTAATGAAGCCGGCAAGACCACGCACGTGGCGGCGCCGGCGATAATCTGGGTAATGGATTTGTTTCCGGGCTCGCAGGTGGTGGTGACCTCGGGCGCTTGGAGGCAGGTGTTGCACCAGCTCTTCCCGGCGCTGCAGCGGTTTAAGTCGCGCTTCCCGGAGTGGGAGTTTGGCACGCATACGGTGCGCTCACCACACGGGAGCCGCTGCGTCGGCTTTTC
>RFJS01000164.1 GCA_003694825.1 Verrucomicrobiota bacterium
ATGGCCTCGCGCGTCGGCGTGGGTTCGGCGCGGAGCAACGCGGGTATCAGGAGGAAAAGGACAGCCAGGATACGTGACATGAGTGGGAGACGCATGGAGGATGAGCAAAATTGATGGATGCGGGCCGAAAAAGGGCGGGACCGGATTGGCGGTGCCCGCCCGAAGGTGTGACGGAGGCGGGCCGAGCCGCGCCGTCATGACGGACTGCGGCCGATCAGTGGAACTTGCCCTTCAGCCAGGGCTCGGCGTAGACGTTCTTGTATTCCTTGAGGATCTTGAACTGGCCGTTGGCCCGGGTCTCGCCGATGTAGACGTTCTTGGTCAGGTGCATGTTCGGCTGGGTCGTGACCGTGCCGCCGGGACCGTCGAACGAGACACCGCTCTTCCATGCTTCGCGGACGGCATCGACATCGAACGTGCCGGCTTTTTCGACACAGGCCTTCCAGAGATAGACGCCAACATAGCTCAGAACCATCGGCGAGCAGGTGACGCGGCCCTCCTTGACGATGCCGGGAACATCGCTCTTCTCGAGCCAGCTGAAGAAGTTCTTCAGGAAGGTCTTGTTGGCCGGCGTATCCAGAGACTGGAAGTAGGTCCAGCAGCCGAGCTGGCCGACGAGCTGCTCGGCGGGCAGGCCGCGAAACTCGTCCTCGGAGATCGAGAAGGAGACGACGGGGCATTCGTCGGCGCTGAGGCCGGCGGCGGCGTATTCCTTGAAGAAGGGGACATTGGTGTCGCCGTTGAGCGTGCTGATCACGGCGGCGTCACCGGAGGCGGCGAACTGCTTGATCTCGGAGACGATCTGCTGGTAGTCGGTGTGGCCGAAGGGCGTGTATTTGCCGGCGGAGATGATCTTGCCGGATTCGTCTTTGCGGAAGCCGCCGCCGATGTTTTCGAGCGGAATGCCCTTGCTGAGGAGATACTCGAGCAGGACGAGGTTGGTCGTCTGCGGGTAGACGTAATCGGTGCCGAGCAGGTAGAATTTCTGGTAGCCCTGTTCGAGGAGGTAATCGACGGCGGGGAGGGCCTGTTGGTTGACGGCTTCGGCGGTGTAGCAGACGTTCTGGCTCTCCTCTTCGCCCTCATACTGGACCGGGTAGAAGAGCAGACCGTTGTTCTTCTCGAAGACTGGCAGGACCGACTTGCGGCTCACGGACGTCCAGCAGCCGAAGACGACCGCGACCTTGTCCTGCTCGAGGAGCTGCTTGGCCTTTTCGGCGAAGAGAGGCCAGTTGGAGGCGCCGTCGACGACGACCGGCTCGATCGTGTGGCCGAGCACGCCGCCCTTGGCGTTGATTTCATCGAAGGTGAACAGGAGGATGTCCCGCAGCGAGGTCTCGCTGATGGCCATGGTGCCGCTGAGGGAGTGGAGGACGCCGACCTTGACGGTCTTCTCGGCGCCGAAAAGGGAGGCGGTGAAGGCGGCCAGGGCAAGAACGGCCGCAGAGATCCTGGGTGTAATGTGGAAGCGCATGGATACGATCAGGTAGTTTTCCTTGGTGTAGTGT
This sequence comes from Verrucomicrobiota bacterium, assembly GCA_003694825.1. Lineage (GTDB taxonomy): Bacteria > Verrucomicrobiota > Verrucomicrobiia > Opitutales > Opitutaceae > J108. The sequence continues at coordinate 1,509 of RFJS01000164.1, forward strand.
CAGGTGGGGGACCGGAGCGGCATCGAACCGCCCCGGTATGCCCATGGCGACAGGTGCAGTGAACAGGCGCGTCAGAACTTGAAGATGCTCTGCACGCCGAAGAAGGTGTTGTTGTCCTCGACGTAGTCCGAGTAGTCGGTGTAGGTCAGCTCGGCCCGCACGAGGAGGTTGTCGGTGAGCGTGTAGGTGGGGGCGATCGTGCCGCGCAGGAAGGACGGTCCGTCGTCCATATATTCGCCGCTGACGCGGAAGAGAGCGGACCAGCCGGCCTGGAAGGCATAGTTGGCATAGCCGGCCCAGGCCCAGCCCTTGCCGGCAACGCCGGCGTCCTTGAACATCAACTCGCCGGCGACGAGGAGGTTTTCCGTCGCGAGGTAGTCCGCCCAGAGGTCGAGCATGAGAACGTCGTCGGGTTGGAAGCCACCTTCGGTGTCGTAGGCGGCACCGACAAACACGGTAAGATTCTCAGTCCCGGTGTATTTGAAATAGGCCTCGAAGCCAGCGTTGTCACCGATTTCGCCGTCGCCGCGCAGGTAGGCGTAATCGGGCGTGTAGACCGAATCGAGGACGGCGAAACCGCCCGACCAACCATCGCCGGCCTGCTCGATGCGCACGCCGCTGTGATACCCGGGGATCGCGCCGAGGAAATCGCCATTGCCATAGGTGAGCTGATTCATCGCGGCGATATCGAAGGCCTCGTAGCCGTGCCAGCTGAGGAACTTGCCGCCGGAGATCGTGGTGCCGGTTTCGGTCGTGTAGCTCACGACGGCGTCGAGCAGAGTCAGTTCGTTGCCGTTCGGTGCGTAGAAAAGACTGAATACACCGGTGACGGGTTTGAAGTCCGTGGCGAAGAGCAGCTTGGCGGCATCGAGGTCGAATGAGTCGAAGTCGCTGTCCCCGTCGAGATGACGGTAGGAGCCGCCGATGTAGCCTTCGAGGGCGACTGTTTCGTTGACGCTCACCGCTGAGAGCGATGGTGCGCCAAGTCCGATCAGGGCGGCGAGACCGAGGGCGGCCGCAGTGGGTCGTGGAGTCTTCATGGGAAGGAGGATGTTTAGCTTAGGTTCTCTTGGTGGTGGTTGATCCG
>RFJS01000165.1 GCA_003694825.1 Verrucomicrobiota bacterium
CTGTCGGTGTGTATCAGGAGCTCGATGCCGCGCCCGGGCAGGTGTGGTTGTTCGGTGCTCGCTTTCGCTGCAGCAACGTCCTCGACCGGCCGGCGGTTTTGCGGGCGCGGTTTTTCGATGCGCAGGGCAAAGCATTGTCCGCGACGGCGACGCTCCGCGCCAACCCGGACATTCACGAGGCAGGCCATTGGACGGAGGACACCTTTCTGGTGCGCGTGCCGGTGGGCGCGGTGCGGCTGCGCGCCGAGGTGCTGAACAACGTCGACGGTCGCATCGTCGTCGACGACGTGTTCCTCGCGCCCATCGTGGAAGGGGAAACCGGCGCCCTTCTTGTCGAGCGCGCCGCTGCCGCCGATTTCCAGGGGCTTGCGGTCTGGGCGAAGAGCCCGCTGGAGCGGGCCTTTCCCGATGATCTTCCGGGCGAGGCGATCGAAGAGATCCGCATGTCGGCCGCCGGAAACGACGCCGAGCCGTTTCAGTTGCTCCTCCGCAGCTCCGAGCCGATGGATGGCATCCAGGTGAAGGTCGTGCCGCCGCGCGGTGCAGACGGCACCGTGCTCGACGCGGTGGAGGTCGGCGTCGTCGGTTACGTGCGAATCAATTATCCAAGCGCCTATATCCGGGATTTCGTGACGCCCTACTGGCGCACGAAACTGCCGCACGGCCGCATTGGCTCTGATGGCTGGGCCGGGTGGTGGGCCGATCCGATCCTTCCCGGCGACCGCCTCGATCTCGCTGCCGACGAGACGCGCGCGGTGTGGCTCGAGATCGCGGTTCCGGCACACACGCCGGCCGGTGTCTACGAGGGCCGTGTCGATCTCGTGCGGGACAAGCGCGTGCTGCGAAGCCTGCCGTTGCGCTTCCAGGTTTATGATTTCACCTTGCCGGAGACGCCGACGATGAAGGCCACCTACGTGCCGCGTTTCAACGAGCGGGAAATGTTCGGCCGGGAGACGACCGAGGCGGAGAAACAGGAGGCAATCTGGCGCTACATGGCCCGGCACAAGATCAGTCCGGAGATGATCCGGCCGCAGCCGCGGCTCTACTACGATGAGAACGGCGAACCCCGGCTCGATTTCACCGAGTTCGACAAGGCCGCCGAGCGCTACTTCAACGAGCTGAAATTCCCGTCCACCTGGTCGCCGCGCGATCTCTTCTATCTCTTTGGCTGGGGTCATCCGCCGCGGGAAAAAAATCGGCGAGAAACCCTATCCGGGCGAACCGCCCTACGAGGGAGTGGACCGCAGCCGCCTGCGGCCGGAATTCAAGCGGAAGTATCAGTCGGTGCTTCGCCAGTATTGGGAGCACATGAAGGAGAAGGGATGGGCCGACCGGGTGGTCATCTACATCTCGGACGAGCCGCATGACGATCCGGACATGGTGGCGCAGATGAAGGCGGTCTGCGACATGATCCACGAAGTCGATCCCGCCATCCGCATCTACGTGAGCACGTGGTGGTATCGGCCGGAATTCGAGGGCTACGTCAACGTCTGGGGCGTTTCCCACCGCGGCGGCGGCTGGGGACATCCGGTGCCGGCCGAGCATCTCGCCACGATTCGCCGCAACGGGGGCGATGTCTACTTCACGACCGACGGCATGCAGTGCACGGATACACCGTATCTCGGGTTCGAGCGCACGCTCCCGTGGTTCTGCTTCACGTATGAAGCCAGTGAATATGAATTCTGGGCGAGCAACTGGCACACGCTCAACCCGTATGTCTATGGATGGCATCGCTTTCACCGCCAGTCGCCCAGCGCCGGTGTCTGGTATTGGATGCGCTATCCCAACGGGGACGGAAACATGATCTATCCGGGCCCGCCGATCGGCGTGGATGGGCTCGTCAGCTCCGTGCGGGTCAAGCAGGCCCGGGAGGGCGTGGAGGATCATGCCTTCCTGACCATTCTGCAGCGCCTCATCGATGAAAAGCGTGCCGAAGGAGTCGATACGAGCGGGGCTGAGGCTGTTCTCGAACGGGCCCGGACCCTGGTGAATATCCCGTGCGCCGACGGCCGCTTCACGACCGACTATACGCCCGAGCCGTCGCTGCTCATGGAGATCCGGCACGATGTCGCCGTCGCCATCGAATCGTTGCGCGGCGCCCGGTGAGCGCCGCCGGCTCTTTCTTCCCCTCGCTTGCAATGAACTACAGCTATCTCGGAGATTCCAATCTCAAGGTCAGCAGGATCTGCCTCGGCACCATGCACTTCGGCCGGGTGACTTCGGAGGCTGACGCCTTCCGGATCATGGACCGGGCGCTGGATCTGGGCATCAATATGTTCGATACGGCGAACGTCTACGGCAATCGCGGCGGTACCGAGGAGATCATCGGCCGCTGGCTCGCCCAGGGAGGCGGGCGGCGGGAGCGCATCGTCCTCGCGACGAAGGGCTACGGCCGGATGAGCGATCTCGAATGGCCGAACGAGGAGAACGGCTTCTCCGCCTACCGGTTGCACCGGCATCTGGCGGACTCGCTCCGGCGCCTGCAGACGGACCACGTCGACCTCTACCAGGTCCATCACTTCGATCGGCACGTCACCGGCGAAGAGTTCTGGGGCACCCTCGAAGCCTTTGTGCAGCGGGGGGATGTCCGCTATGTCGGCAGCAGCAACTTTCCCGGCTGGGGATTGACGAAATTTCAGATGCTCGCGCGCCAGCGGGGCTTTCTCGGTCTCGTGTCGGAGCAGACGCAATACAATCTGCTCAATCGCGCGCCGGAGCTCGAAGTGCTGCCGGCGGCGGCGGCGATGGGCATCGGCGTGCTGGCCTATATGCCGCTGGCGGGCGGCCTGTTGACGGGCCGGCAGCGAGCGATCGCCGGGACGCGCACCGCGCAGGTGGAGGCCGAGTATGCACAGGATCTCGCCCACAGTCCGCAGCTCGAGGCGTATTCGCGGCTGTGCCGGATCATCGGCGAGACGGAGGCGGCGGTGGCGATTGCCTGGGTGCTCTCGCGGCCGGCGGTGACGAGTGCCATCGTCGGCATCCGCACACTCGACCACATGGATATTCTCGAGCGGGCCGTCACGCTGGAGCTGGATGAGGAGACGCTCGCGAGGCTCGACGAGCTCTTCAATATCAACTCCGGGCGGCCGCTGAAGCCGGGGCCGGCGCCGGAGGCCTATTCATGGTAATGCCGCGAAACGCCCGCCGGTTCACGCCGCGCAGCTTTCAGATTTTCCGATTCTCCCCATCTGCATGAACAGCACAACTGCACTGCACCTCGTCGACTGGATCATTGTCGTCGTCTTTATCGTGGGCTCGATGAGCGTCGGGCTCTTTTTCACGAAGCGGGCGAGCCGCGACGTGTCGTCCTATTTCGTATCGGGCCGGACGCTGACCTGGTATATCTGCGGCATGGCCTGGGTGGCGGGAGGCTTCGCCTCGGATACGCCGTTGTGGGTGAGCGCGCTGGTGCGCAGCCAGGGCTTGCACTATGCCTGGAAGTATTGGGCGCCGGTCTTCGGTGTGGCCCTGGCGGCGGTATTGTTTGCGCGCATGTGGCGCCGATTGGGCATCGTGACCGATGTCGAGTTGCTGGAGAACCGCTACAACACGCGGGTGGCCAGTTTTCTGCGCATCTGGGAGGGCGGCTTCAAGGCGCTCGTCTATTGCCCGTTGGTCATCGCCTGGGTGGTCAAGGCCATGGAGGTTATCGGTCGGGAGGCGATGGGGTTGCCCGAGGAATACCAGGGATGGACGACGGCGACCGTCGTCGGCCTGGGCCTGATCATGTGTGCCATGGCGGGGCTTTGGGGCGTGGTCGCGACCGGGGCCATCCAGTTCGGCATCGCCACGCTCGGCACGATTCTTCTGGCGTTCATGGCCGTCCATCATGTCGGCGGATTCGGGGTGTTGGTGGAGCA
>RFJS01000166.1 GCA_003694825.1 Verrucomicrobiota bacterium
CAGCGCTCGCTGGTGCGCGAGCTGGAGCTGTCGGACCGGGGCGGGCGGTCGAATGTCGTGCTGTTCGATATTCAGGATGACCAGCGCGAGGCGGTGCGGGCGACGCTGGAGGCGGAGGGGCTGCCGGTGTTCGACGAGGCGCCGGTGGTGACGATGCGCCTGGCTTCGGTGAAGGGGCGGACCCGGGAGGCCATCCTGGCGGATCCAGACCGGAAGACGCCGCGCTGGGTGCTCAATCGCGAGTATCGCTCCACTTATCGCGGGGGGCTCAACGAGGCGGAAAGGCTGGTGGCGGGGACGTTCACTTCACGGCACGCGATGGAGGCGGGCCCGGTGCCGGTTTCCATCGAGGCGGATATCGCCGAGGATCTCGGCGTCTCGGTGGGCGATGCGCTGCAGTTCGATGTGCAGGGCGTGCCGGTGGACTGTGTTGTGGGCAGCATCCGGGAAGTCGATACGCGCCGGGTGGCGCCGTTTTTCTTCGTGGTCTTTCCCGAAGGGGTGCTGGAGGATGCGCCGAAATTCATCATCATGACCACCCGGGTGGCGGACAGTGCGCAGTCGGCGCGGTTGCAGCGGGTGCTGTTCGAGCGGTTCCCGAATGTCTCCGTGGTCGACCTTATGTTGATTCTGGATACGCTCAATGATGTGCTGGACCGGGTGGGCTTCATTTTCCGGTTCATGGCGGCGTTCATTGTCGGCACCGGGCTGGTCGTGCTCGCGGGCGTGATGGCGAGCGGGCGTTTTCAGCGGCTGCGGGAGACGGTGCTGCTGCGGACGCTCGGCGGCTCGCGGCGGCAGATTGCGTTGATTCAGCTCGTGGAGTATTGGGTGCTCGGCACGGTGGCCGGGCTCGCCGGCGTGGCGCTGGCGTGGCTGGCGGCCTGGGGGATCGGGTGGTGGATCTTCGACATCGCCGCGGTGCCGGATGGCGGGCCGCTGGTGTGGGCGTGGCTGGCGGTGAGCACGATGACGACACTCACGGGTGCCCTGTCGGGACGCCGGCTGCTGGATCACCCTCCGCTCGAACTGCTGCGGCAGGAGGTGTAGCGGGCGCAGGGGCCTGACCGCGGGCCAGCCGGATGGCGGCGAGGTCGAGGGCGAGCTGCCGGCGGGTGTCGGGAGAGCGGATGGCGGCGAGGGCGGCTTGTGCGGCGTCGGGGTCGGTGGTCCGGGCGCCGTGGATGTAGGCGGCGATTTGCGGATCGTTGAGGATGGCGTGGGGCAGGGAGGCGAGCCAGTCGGCGGCGGATTCGGGATCGATGGCGGCCCAGGAGGCGAGAACGCCGGCGACGGCGGAAGGGATGAGGTGCCTGGCCTCGAGCGAAAGGCTCCACCGGGCCGTTTCGGCGGGGGCGGTGAGGGCGAGGGCTTCGGCGACGCCCTGAATCGCGCTTTGGGGGTAGCTCTGGTTTGGTGGGAGGGCGGCGGCCCAGCGTCGGGCGGCATCGGGATGGTCGAGGGCAAGGAGGCTGCCGATGGCGCGGGCGGAGAGGTCTTTGAAACGGGTGGAGGGAAGGGCGTCGAGCCAGGCGATGCCGGCATCGGGGCTGGCGGTGGCGACGACGAGCGCGATGGCTTCGGCGAGGCGCTGTTGGTTGGCGCCCGGAGGGTAGCTCTCGGCGAAGCGGATGAGCTGGTCCGGGGCGCGGCGATACCACGTCTCGACAGCGAGGATCAGGCCGCGGTGGTCGGCGGCGAGCGCGTCTTCGTCTTCGAGGGCGCGGGTGATGGCCTCGGCCGGGGCGTGGCTCGCGAGGGCGAGCAGTTCTGCTTCGAGGGGAGAGAGGGTGGCGGTGGGAGAAGCGGTGGAGACGGGGGCGCCCCCGGGATGGTCCGGGGGCGCCATGGTGGATCGTGCGTTCGTAGTTTAAGGGGTTTCGCAAGGGCGGGCCGCTGGATCAGGGGGTGTCTCGTCCGGCGGCGGGGAAACGGCACGCCAGGCCAGAAACAGTCCCGAGACGATCAGGAGAGTGGCGAGGGCGTGCCGGGTGGTCTTCACGCTACGAAATCAGGGGTGGGTGTGGGTGAGTTCGTAGAAGGAGACCTGGACGTAGTCGCTTTCGCTGCCGCCGTTGTTCTGATTGTAGGCGCCGGCCTTGAAATACATCCACTGATCGTCGTAGCCGGAGCCCATGGTGATGGTTTTCGAGTAGGTCTGGCCGTTGTCCCTGGTCACGGTGACCGTGAGCTGGCGTCCGACGACTTTGATCTCGTAGTTCCACTTTTCATTGAGGGCGATGCCGTCGGCGGGATCGGCGGCGTTGGAATCGGGGCTGCCGATGAGCGGGTAGATGATGTCGTTGCCGCCGGGGACTTCGTAGGCGAAGTAGACCGAGCCCTTCGAGTTGCCGGGAAGCTTGCGGTAGTAGAGCTTGCAGGGCTCGTCGTCGGGAGCGTGGATCTGCCCGACGATGACCCGCCCGACCATGTATTCATTTCCTGAATCGTAGGTGGTGGAGACGTGGTTGACGGCGAGGCGGGCGCGGAGGGTGCCGTCGACGCCGCCGGCTTTGGCCTGGTTGGAGGCGCTGGAGCTGCTGAAGACCCAGTTGTTTTTGTTCAGGCCCTTCGTGGAGATGCTGGTGTCGGTGCCGCGGAGCATCTCGCGCAGCTCGGTGCGGGAGTATTTGGTGGAGCTGCTCGTGGTGGAGCCGTGATTGGGGCAGCGGAAGACCATGGCGCCGTCGGAGCCGGTGTAGAACTCGTTGGCCCGCTCGCCGCCGGCGATGAGCCATGCGACGTCTTTTTCCGAGGCGTCAGGGAAGGTGATTTTCCATTGGCCCAGGTCGAAGTTTTCGCCGGGGGCTTTGTTGGGATCGAGTGTGCCACTGGAGCCGCCGCCGGAAGAACCGCCTCCACTGGAGCCACCACCGGAGGAGCCACCACCGGAGGAGCCGCCGCCCGAGGTCGGCGTGCCGAAGATTTCCAGTTCGATGATGCTGGCCCAGTTGCCGGTGTAGCCACTGGCGCCGGTGACGAGGAGCTCGAGGTAGCGGGTGGTATGACCGGCGGCGGAGTCGACGAGGACGGTGCCGCCTTGCGTGTTGTTGCGGCGGTTGACGACGTCGGTCCACGGTGAGGAGCCGGTGTCGGACCGCTTGATGGCGTATTGGTAGGCTCGGTTTTTGTAGGGGTAGAGCTTGATCTCGGTGAGGTCGTATTCGGCCCCGAGGTCGAGCTTGACGCTGAGCGAGCCGCTCTGGAGCCCGCTGGCGGACCACCGGGCGCCGGTGTTGTTGGAGAAGTCGCCGTCGAACATGTTGGTGGCGGCGTTGCTCGACTGAGTGGACGCCGGTTGCGAGAGGACGGTCGGCGTGATCTGCACGGGGGTCCCGCCGCTGCTGCCGCCGCTGGAGGAGCCACCTCCGCCGGAGGAGCCGCCCGAGGAGGCGGTTTCGATGGCAAAGTCGTCAAAGCGGACATCGCCCGAGCCGCCGTAGGCGCCGTAGATGGTCACGGAGCCGGAGCTGCCGGTGGTGAAGGTGAGCGTTTCCTGCTCGTAGTCGCTGTTGTCGACCGTCCTGGATACGCCGCCGACGATGCCGAATGTGCCGCGGCCGTCGATCCAGACGCTGAGGGTGTAGGTGGTGTTGGGCGAGAGGTTGAGGGTTTGTTCGAACCGCCCGCCGGAGCCGGTGATTTTGGCGGCGCGGGAGCCGGAGTGGGCGACGCCGGAGATGGCGGATGGATCGGTGTCGTTCCAGCCGGACCAGTTGGATTCGAAGCCGGGGTTTTCGATCTGGGCGTGGCCGGAGGCGGCCAGGGTGACTGCGGCGGCCATCGTCAGGGCGCGAACGCAGGATAGCATGCGAGTTGTTGGCATGGTATGGGGGGGGCTCAGGGTTGGGGTTGGGTAGGGTCGTCCGGAACGCGCGTATCGGATAATCCGATGCGTGGGGCAGTGCCGCTCCGGTTTGGCGTATGCGGTTTCGCCTGACGGATGGCAGCAGTCAAGCACGAGTTGGTGTGTTTGCGCGAAATAACGAAAGGGCCTGCGTGACACGGGTGCCTTTTACGTTTGCCGGCGGGCGGATGCGCGCGGTTGGGCGTTTTCGGCGTGCGTTCCGCCACCTGCCGGATGCTTTTGGCGAAAGCTCGGGCGGCGGAGACAGGTGCCGGAGGCCGCGGTCGTATCCGTATGTCGGAACCAGCCGTGGCGCTCAGCGGGCGGCGGCGCGGCGGAGGCGGTCGGTGATGGCGAGGCCCAGGCCGGTTGCGGGCACGGGTTCGAAGTCGATCCGGTCGAAGCCGAGGGTGTCGAGGCGGCGCATGAGAGCGAAGAGGTTGCGGGCGGCCTCGGCGAGGTCGCCGTCTTCGGAGAGCCAGAAGATGTTTCCCTTCAGGGGTTCGGGGATGGCGGGGGGGCGGCGCAGATAGACCCGGGCGGCGCGCTCGGCGGCGGGTGGAAGGTCGGCGGGGGAGGGGAAGGGCGCTTCGGC
>RFJS01000167.1 GCA_003694825.1 Verrucomicrobiota bacterium
CACCCGATATGAGAAACTCGCCTCTCGCTTCCTCGCATTGGTCATGCTCGCTTCCATCTGTGATTGGTTCGCAAGATAGGTTTTCGAACACACCCTAGCGACCTATCCGGCACAACGCGGTCTGTGGAAGCACCCGCAGGCCAGCATCAGTTTGACTTTTTGCATGTATTAGTTTTCTTAGGGTTCCCCGTTCGATCTACAGGGATCTTGTCTGGTTGTTTCTGTTTTCGTTACCCCATGGCACGCTGGGCGCGGCTTCCGCTTTCTCTTTCTTCATTTCTTATTTTCGTTGCTCCGCTGGTATCCGGGCAGGATATCGCGGTACAAAAAGTCATCGGCTGGGGTGATCCGGTTGAGGTGACCGCCTCGGACGGCTCCACCGTCGTGGCGAGTGCGCAGCCGATCACCGCGCAGGACGCGCAGATTGGCTGGGCGGGCAGCTACCTCGGGGTGAATCTGGCTCAGGGCCCGGTGGTGTGGGATGGGAGCGTGTATGCGTTGGTGGTGGGCGAAAACGTCTCGGTTCCCGGGTATACCGCGGATATTCCCAATCGCGCGGGCAATCCGCCGGAACAACCGGTGCTGAGAGCGAGCCCGCTGGGGCTGGCGGTGTCGGCATCCGGGCAGGTCGCGTTCAGCGGGACGGTGGACGATCGGGCTACGCCATTGGTGGAGTCGGCCTGGGAGATCGTCGGGATCGCCGGGGCGGGCAGTTTGCGGCAACTCGCGGAGTCGTCGCGCCCGGGCGTGCTGCAGGTGTTTTCTTCCGAGGGACTGGTGCGGCTCGTCGACGATATCGGGCAGGTGAATACCGGGACGGGCGTGGAGACGATCGTCGGATGGCTGGACGAGAACGGCGGCGAGCAGCGCCTTTGGGGCCATGGCGACTCTGCGCCCGGGGCGAGCGGACAGAAGTTTACGACCGCATTCGATGTGCTGGCGCATTTGCCCGACAAGACGCTGGTGGTGAAAGTGGACGTGTCACCCGACGGGAGTTTTGCGGATTCGGAGTCGGTGGTTTACCTCGTGGATCCTTCAGGCGTCGTGGAGTTTCTTTTCAAGATGGTGGGCGAGCCGTTCGCGGGGGTGGCCGGCCTGGTCAACGCCGGCACCATGAACATCACGGACAAGCGGGAGTTTCGCGACGCGACGAGCCTGGACATCAACACCTCTCGGGTCATCGCATTCAGTGCGCTGCTCGTCCCCACGGGAGCGACGGCGCAGAGCGCGGTGCTGCGGCGGATCTCGGCAACCGAGCGGGAGGTTGTGGCCACGGCCGGGACGGAGGCGACGCTTGCCGGGGGCGGCAGCCTTGGGGTGTTTGAGTCGGTCGACGGTTCGCGACTGAGCATCAACGATGCGGGTGATATCATCTTCGAAGGCACCCTCGTGGGAGAGAGCGGCCCGACGATCTTTCGCTACCATGCCGCCGACGGATCGTTCGAGCGCATCGGGCCGGCCCCGGGCACGGCAGTGCCTGGAGCGGCAGGCTTCGTGGTGACGAAGGCGAGCCTGAGGGCCAGCAACGCCGCCGATCGCCTCGTGATCCGCATCGACGGTCGGGACGAGAACTTCGTGACGAAGTGGGGGTATTTTCTGCAAAAGGCGGCGGGTGGATTCGAACCGTTTATCTGGGACAAGCAGGTAACGATCGGTGGCGAGACGCTGACGCTGACCGGGTTTGTCGGCGATATTGAGTTGTCGGAGACCAACGTGGCGTCGGTGTCGGTTCCGCTGCCGAGCGGGCCGGCGGTCATCGCGGCGCAGATCGCCTCGGAGACGCCTCCGGTGGGCAACCAATATCACTGGGACGGCGGCGCCGGCACCAACGACTGGTACACGGTCACCGGCGGTCGCAGCAATTGGGTGGACTCAGTGGGCACACCCTGGCCCACACCGCCAGGCCCGGGTTCGGATGTGTTTATCAGCACCGGCGCATCGGTGCATCTCACGCAACCCGCCACCGTGCAAAACGTCACGCTGGCCGATGAAAACGCCGAGCTGGTGGTGGCCTCGGACCTCACTTTCGAGTTTCTCCTGGATGTGCCGACGCTCTCGCAGCTCACGCTCGAGTCAGGCTCGGTAAACAGCACCGCCGGGAAGCTGCGTGTCGCCGGTGGCCTGCGCAAGACCACGGCCAGCGCCTGCCGTATCGATGTCGCCATCCTCGATTATCACGGCAACGAGTGGCAGGTGCAGCAGGGTGACCTGACGCTGCACAACGGCGAATCGTGGCTGGCCTCGGATCTGATCGAGGTGCTCGACGGCAGCCTCGTCGTGCAGGACGAAGTGACACGAGTCCAGGGCCCGGGCCTGCAACTGACCGTGCGGCAAACCGCCCAGGCAGACCTCGGCAGCAACGCCATCGTCCTGGAAAGCAATCTCGTCCTCGAGGCGGTCGATGATCTTGCGAAGATTTTTCTCGGCAAATCGGGACAGCGCCAGAATGGCACCGACCCGATCGCGTTTGTCGGCGGTACGATACAGGCACAACGCAGCCTCGAAGTGAAGGGGGCGGGGGAAATCGTGATTCGCCAGGGGTTCAGTATAGAGCCCGAGCGTGCGTTTATTATCAACACGACCGCGCCATTTGATCGACCCGGATTGATCGTCGACCTGTCCGCGGGCGATTTGATCTATTTTGATATAGACTCTCCTGAAATGGTCCTACTTTCGCGCCTTGATATACGCGGCGGGGGAGTAATCGGAAATCTGGTCAACGAGGGGCTGATCGTGGCTGGCTGCAGCGAGCATGCAGTTCGGCTGGATTGCCGCAACGAGAGCGTGATTGAGCAGGTTGGTGATGTAAACACTGGCGGGTTGATCAACGAAGCCGGCTCGACCTACAAAATAATCGAAGGAAGACTCGAGGCTTCCTACGACCCTGGCTACGGCGATCGGGTCATCTTCCGCATGGGCAGCAGGCTTGTGGCCGAAGGCACGGGAGAAGTCGCCATCCTCAATCGGGAAGACCCAACGGCACCGACAATACCGATGTTCGAGGGAGCCAATATCACCGTAACGAACGACGCCAGACTAACCCTGCATGGCACGCGCATGACGGGTGTCGTGGATGTTGCGGTCGATAAAAAGGACGGGGAGATTGTATTCGACGGTCTCGAGTTCGAGGACCTGCATATAACCGGGGATGGGCTGGCTTCCTTCTCCGGCGGGATTATCTGCCGGAAGCTGGGAGGCAATGCGCAGCGCGGCGATAGCTATGCATTGATTCAGGAAGCTCCATTGTTTGTGAATACTCGGAATGTGTCGATTAAAGACGCGACGTTTTCGAGCGAGGACGGGGCGCATTGGTTTTTCTTCGATGACGACTTCAGTTCGTTGCTCGACGAGTTCGTGATTGATACTCTCAAGGTGCAGTCGGGCGTTCTGCTCGAAGTTGCTCCTATTTCTGCCAGTGCGCGAAGCCTCGAATTGAACAGCTTCGCGCGATTCGAGGATCTTGCGCTGTTTTCCTCAGTGACGGTTGATCCTGCAATCATGAGTACGGTGGAAAAGTCGGACCCTGAGTATCCGGAGCTTAGAGTAGAAATGACATTGTATGTAAGAAACGAGGCAGGCGGCGATCTGGTCATTGAGCCCCGGCTCGGACCAGGTCGATACGCGTTCTCTCCCTACGTTCCGATCAGGAACACCCGTCTATTTGTGCCGACAACGACTCATTTCGACCGTGAAACCAGGACGCTCAGGAGCGGGGACTAGGTAATGCTCGACGACGAAGGGCAATTGGCTTTTGATCCGCCTTCGGTTAATCCCTGGGATCATCTGCCCATCATTACGATCGGCGGAAGTGCGAAACTCACACTCAAAAAGCGCGTCCCGGGGCAGGCTCAAATCGCACCCGGTTTCCCGAACCGTAACGACCCGCTCATCGTCGAGGGGAAGCTCTCGCTGTTCGGCACGATCGTCGAAATGAACGGCAATTTACTCACGGTCGATGGCGGACGCATATCGTTGTTTGATGGCGCTGAGATTCGAGGTGCTCTGAAGGCCGTCTCGCCGGAAATCGATGGTGTTCTCGAGCTTGCCCGGCTCGACGGCAATGTGCGTGTCACCGGCAATGCCGAGATCGACGGGACCCTCGGAGTGGGGGCGTCGCCGGGATCCGGCTTTTTCGGTGGCGACCTCACGTTCGGCCCCAACGGCCGCTTCGAGGTCGAAATCGGTGGGCTCGAGCCCGCCTACGACTTCGATCAGGTGACCGTTGGCGGCACCACCGCGCTGCAGGAGGGCGCGATGATCGAGGTCACGCTCATCGATCCGAACCCGGACGACGTCGTCGACGAAATCTTCCTCCCGCGTACCGGCGACGTCTTTGATTTTCTCGCCACGGGCGACCTGCTGTTACCGGCGGGCAAGACGCTCAACGACGTCGTGCAATTCACCAACCTGCCCGATGGGGTGACTTTCGATTTCCAGACCACCACCGTCGATGGTGTCACGCGGATCGCGCTGGCGGCGAACTCTACGCTGCCGCCACCCGCCGGGCCGCGCATCCTCGCGCATCCGCATGCGACCTCCACAACCGCCGGAGGAGCATCCACCTTTACCGTCAGCGTCGGGAGCGCGCCTGGCACGACGTATCAGTGGCGCAAGGACGGGATTGATATTCCCGGGGCCAACGGTCCTACGCTCACGTTGCCCGCCACGCAGTCCTTTGACGCAGGCGACTACTCGGTGGTCGTGACCGCGGGCGGCGTCTCGGTGGAAAGCAAGCTCGCGCATCTCGAAGTGGCGCCCGCGCCGCCGTCGAACGCGCGCCTGCTCAACCTCTCCACCCGTGGGCAGGTGCTCACGGGAGCCAACGTGCTCATTCCCGGATTCGTCATCACCGGGACCTCGAACAAAAAGCTGCTGCTGCGCGCAGTGGGACCGCGGCTGGGCGACTTCGGCGTGCCCGATCCGCTGGCCGATCCGATGTTGACCCTGAAACAAAACGTGGGCGGCGGCGACGTCGACTTCGCCACCAACGACAACTGGGGCAGCAACGCCAACGCGGCGGACATCGCCACGACCAGCGCGATGGTGGGCGCCTTCGACCTGCTTCCCAACAGCGCCGACGCCGCATTGCTGTTGGACCTGCCGCCGGGTCAATACACCGCCATTGCCGAGGGGGTGGGTGCGACCTCGGGCGTGAGCATTGTTGAACTCTACGCTGCGGACACCGCCGCCTCCGATTCGCAGCTTATCAACATCTCCACCCGTGGCTTTGCTGGCGCAGGCGACGCGGTGATCATCCCTGGCTTCGTCATCTCTCCGGAGGGACCGAAAACGGTGCTCGTGAGGGTCATTGGCCCGACGCTGGGCAGCTTTGGTGTGCCCGGCGCGATGGTCGACCCGCAGCTGACGATCTTGCGCAGCGAACTGGACGGAAGCCAGACGGAGCTGATCGCCAATGACGACTGGAGCGACAGCCCGGACGCGGCCAACACAGCGGCGGTGGCGACCCAGGTCGGCGCCTTCGACCTGCTCGCCGACGGCAAGGACGCCGCCGTGGTGGTCACGCTCGAACCCGGCGCCTACACCGTAGTCGGCTCCAGCGCCGTCGCTGAAGGCACCGGCGTGGTCCTCGTCGAAGTGTATATCGTACCATAAACACCGCGGCCGCTTCGAGGTGAGCCGGGCCCCGGAACACAACCGAGGTCAGCGCGCCACCATCAACACGTCGCCCAACGCGAAACCGTTCGCAATCGCAACAGTCGCGCGGCCCGCGCCTCCGGCGATCCCGGTGCTTGGGCTGCCCGCTTACACCGTGGCGACGCTCCCTTCGGGTTTGTCACGTATTACGTGACAAACCCGAAGGGAGCAGGCAGCACAAATTCAAGAATATGTTCGCGGTGCGTAACGAGGGCTTTTCCTGGGCGGGTAGGGAGCCCCACGGTCCCGCAGGGCTTGCGATTGGGGTGCTTTGCACTCGCGCGTTGCGCGCCCCATCTTCGCTCGTGCCTCGCTTCGTCGAACCGGTTGGGTTCGAACCCCACCGTCGGATGGCAGGTACTGTTTCGTTTGGTCGATTTCCGTGGGTCGTTAGCGGAAGTTAAGATGGTGGCGGAGAGGGTGGGATTGGCGACCTTCGGTCGATGCTTTGCACTTGCGCGTTGCGCGCCCCATCTTCGCTCGTGCCTCGCTCCGTCGAACCCGTTGGGTTCGAACCCCACCGTCGGAAGGCGGGTCCTGTTTCGTCTGGTCGGTTTTCGCGGGTCGCTGGCGTCGGCCTATGGCGGTGGCGGTCGCAATCCTCCGAAGCGTCCGAACGTCCTGCGGCTGCGGCTGGCCACGCTCGCGGACGACGCCGGGGCGGGGGACGAGCTGCCGGCGGATGGTCTCGAGCGCGATGAGTTGATCGCGATTCGTTGCAACATCGATGATGCCGGAGGGGAGTTGCTCGGTGCTGATTTTGTGGATGCCGCCCTGGCGGCTGGTGCGCGCGACGTGGTGATCTGTCCTGCTGTCATGAAAAAGGGTCGTCCGGGCCACGTCGTGGAAGTGCTTGCGGAGCCGGATCGCGCGGAGGCGTTGGCCCTGTTTCTTTTGGAGAATACCACCACGATCGGCGTGCGGATGGCACCCGTGCGGCGGTGGAAGCTGCCGCGTGAGGCCGGCCGTGTGAAGACCGCCTATGGCGAAGTGGCCGTCAAGACGGTGCGTTTGCCGGGCGGGACCGTGCGGACGACGCCGGAGTACTCGTCGTGTCGCGAGGTTGCCGGGGCCGCCGGGGTGCCGGTGCAGCGGGTGTATCGCGCGGCGATGCAACAATCAAGAGGGCAGGAGGCATGACGGAGCAGAGTGTTCATTTGTTGGCTGTGACGGCGGTGGGCGTGGGGCTGCTGCACACGATCATCGGCATCGATCACACGATCCCTTTTGTGGCGCTGGGGCGGGCCCGTCGCTGGACGTTGCGGCGAACGCTCGGCCTGACAGCCGTTTGTGGGATTGGGCACGTGGCAGCCTCGCTCGGGATCGCCGTGATCGGGATCTTTGCCGGGGCTGCGATGGAGGATCTGCAGTGGTTCGACGCGATGCGTGGCGGGCTGGCCGCGTGGGCGTTGATCGTGTTCGGTTGTACCTATGCGGTGTGGGGGTGGGTGCGCCGAAAGCGCCCCCATACGCATGTGGAGGAGGACGACGCACTTGCTTCATGGTCTGTCGGGCGCTGGGGCCTGCTCATCGCTTTTGTCCTCGGGCCTTGTGAACCGTTGGTGCCACTTTTGATCGTGCCCGGTCTGGAAAGCGGCTGGGGGGCAGCCATGTTTGTCGCGGTGGTGTTTTCCATCTCCACGCTCGCAGCGATGCTGGGGGTGGTGACCCTTGGCTGCTACGGCCTGAAGTCGATTCGAGGCGGGTTGGCGATCCACCATGCGGATGTGCTTGCGGGCATCGCGATCGCCGCCTCGGGCGTGGCGATCAAAGTCTTCGAGATTTAAAGCAAACTGTGTTGTTGGCGTTCGCCGCAGCGCGTGCGGCGTGATGGCTGTCGATTTGGGTCCGGCCTGTGTCTATGTCTCAACCCGTGGCGGAGGCGGGGTTTCACGGTGAGTGGATGGCCGTCGTGATATCGGCATCGGACTTTGCGCGAGACGAAACTCGCTTGGAGTCTGGCCAACCACTCGCCGGAAGAGCTTTGAGAAGTGGTAGGGATCCTGGATTCCGGCCTGTCGTCCAACCTCGGAAACCGGGAGCGTTGTGTTGATCAGCAGCTCGCGTGCCTCCTGCATCTGCCTGTTGATGATGAAGGCCTTGGCAGACATTTTCAGGTGCAGCCTGAAGAGCTTCAACACGTGGGAGCGACTTCGGTTGATAATGGAGGCGAGTTGCTCGACGGTGGGCGCGTTCTGGAAGTTGTTCTCGATGTAGACGAGCAGTCGGTTCAGCTCCTCCGGTCGTCGTATGTTTGAGTGCCCGACCCTCCCGGCAAGCCGTTGAACCTCCCGGACCAGAAGCACGCCGAGCGCACGTCCTTCCTCCTCCTCGCGCTCCGATTCGCGATACCAGCGTGTCGTGTAGTTGATCAATCGTCCGAGGCAGTCCTCGGCATCAATCCGAAACCGGACGACCCCTTCGGTCGGCGTGAACTTCACATCGGCCCGATCAGGTGAGTTGTAGAGCGGCTCGTGTTTTTCGTGGGGGACATTCGGGACCCAACGGCTGCCGGGCCGAAGCCACGGGACGAGGTGGACGTGGGCGGTGAACATCGGTTCGGTCGGGCCCGCCTGGTAGGCGATGTGGCGATTCCACGGCAGAAGGTACAAGTCATGCGGCTCGAGGGTGTAGCGGCTCCGGTTGACCTCAAACCAGCCACGACCGCTTTTACACCAGAAGAGACCGCGGCTCTGGACGCAGTGGTTGGTGTGGGTCTGGTGCGGGGCAAACTGAAATTCGCCCGCCCGACACACAGCCGGTGCGAGTTCGGGCATGCGGTCTGATGCAGCGTTCACGGGGGGCATGGGTTGTGACGTCAAAAAGATAAAAGCCTGGCGAGTTGTCCATGGCCATTCCAGGGACCGTGGTGCTTTCTGCTCCAACCCTTCGGGCGGTGGCGCTTTTGGCCGTGGCCGGCGTTGCCCGCGAGGACCGGGGCCAAACAGGCCCAGGTGCCTCGCATGCGCCTTGCCCAACGGCCAAAAGCACCGCCCGCGACATGTTTCGCGACTTTTTAGACGCGCTCTCGGCTGTGTGTGATTTGACGTTTCCTCGATATGTCAGGTTCCCCGGAAGACGCCGATCGCCGTCCTGATATCCTCTTCGTCATGACTGACCAGCAGCGGTTCGACGCGATCGCTGCTCCTGGGCATCGGCTGGCTGTCACGCCGAATCTCGACCGGCTCGTCGCCCGCGCGACGCTCGTCGGGGGCGGCCGTCACCGCGATGGAGCGCGGTGCTCATCACCGCCGGAGCCAGGCGGGCAGGCGGTCGAGCATCGCGGGCAGGCTCCAGTCGCGCGGAGGGA
>RFJS01000168.1 GCA_003694825.1 Verrucomicrobiota bacterium
ATCTACGTAGTTCCCTTGATGGGCTTTTCCCCGGTTCTGGCCGAAAATACGAGGTATGAATCCGGTCATTCTTTTCCCAGCTCCGCGCGAGGCCGTGCCCGGTGGATTGCGGTCGAGAATCCGGATCCTGCTTGCCGACGCGTCGGCGCGAGTGCGGGCGATCGTCTACGATCTGGTGGAATCGCTGCAGGTGCCGATCTCCGTGAGTGCCTGCTCGGATGCCCTCGAAGCCCTGATCCTGGGCAGCGATCTGCACCCCAGCCTTGTCCTCATCGGAGAGCACCTCACGGGGCTGCCCCGGCGCGAACTGGCCTGGCGTCTCCTCTCTCGTGATCCGGATCTCCGCGTGCTCTACCTCACGGCGGATCCGGATCGCGCGCTCACGGCTCGGGATGCCTCTGTCGGCATCCGCGGCGTGCTCCACGAGGACCGTCTCGCGGCCGAACTCGCGCCGATCCTCGCCAAACTCGCGCCGACGAGAGACCCCGCTCCGCCGGGGCGCCACCCCGACCCCACAACCGGCCACGATGGAAAGGCGGACATAGGTCCAACTTAAATCGTCTGAAAGCCTCGTCCGTCCGGCTTTGCGCAACCTCCGCCGGATGGTCGTTCCCCTGCTGATGAACCCAAGCGATGAGCGAAGCCGAACCTTTACCTCGAAAGAATCCTGAAACGACAAGTCACGGAGAGCCGCCTCCCGGTCGCACCTGGCCACGGGCCGCGACCGCCGGAGCATCTGCGGGCCCGGCGGGCTGCCGGGATCCCGGCGAGCGCGTGCTGCTGGTCGACGACGACCCGGGCATCCTCCAATGGTTCCGCCGCGCGCTCGAGCGCCGGGTGACGCTCACCACGGCGTGCGGCCCGAAGGAGGGACTGGAAGTCTTCGATCGCGACGGCCCCTTCGCCGTCGTCATCTCGGACATGCGCATGCCCGGCATGGACGGCGTCGAATTTCTCTCGGCTATCCGTGACCGCGATCCCAATACGGTGCGCATCATGCTCACGGGCCATCCCGACGTGGAGACCGCCATCGACGCGGTCAATCGCGGCTCCATTTTTCGCTTTCTCAGCAAGACCTCCGAACCGGAGGAGCTGCTCATCGCCATCCGTGCGGCGCTCGACCATCGGCGTCTGCTGCAGTCACGGGCCAACCTTCTTGAGGCGCGCCTGCGCGCCGCGCAGCGCATGGAGCTGGTCGGCCGCAGTGCCGCATGTGTCTTTCACGACATCAAAAACATGCTCACCGTGATCACGCTCGAGGCCGAGATGGGCATGCTGCAGTGCGAGGAAAATCCACGTGCGCGGGAGCATTTCGAGCGCATCAATCGCGCCGCCGGCGATGTCGCGCGGATCGCGCAGCAGCTTGTCGCCGTGGGGCGGCCGGTCGAGCGCGAGCAGCTCGCGCCGCTGTGCATGGACGCGTTTCTGCATGAGTTTTACGGCATGCTTCGTTCCGCGATTCCCAAGACAATCGTGATCGATTGCGACGTTCCCCATGAGCTGCCCGTGATCCGGGCGGATGCCGGGTTGCTGGGGCAGGCGTTGCTCAATCTCGCGATCAACGCCCGCGATGCCATGCCCGAGGGCGGCAAGCTCGAGATTGCCGTTTCCGTCGTCACCGTCAGTGACGACGAGGCGCGCGAGCGCGGGGGCGAGGCCGGCGGCGACTACCTGTGTATCAGAGTATCGGACACTGGTGTCGGACTCGAGCGCGCGCAGCTCGCGCGGATATTCGATCCGTTCTTTACGACGAAGAGGCAGGGCAATGGCCTGGGGTTGTCGCTCGTGATCGACGTCGCCCGACGGCACCATGGCTGGGTCGCTGTCTCCAGTGAGCCTGGTGAGGGAACGAGCTTCTTTGTTTATATTCCAGCATGTAATCAACAAAACGCGACCGAGCCGAAGACGACGATGGCGGAGGTCGAGTGTGACCGGTCTTGAAAAGACCGACAACCGGAGGGAAAACCGAAATGCTACAAACGATCCGAGAAGTGAAAGACCACCAACCTGTATCCAAATGGGGCACGAAAGCCGACTCCGGTTGCAGCGGATCGCCTCAGGCCCGGGTCCGGCGCATCGCCGTTGTCGACGATCACGCCCTCGTGCGCGACGGTGTCGGCAAGCTCATCGATCGTCATCCCGGCTGGACGCTCTGCGGCGAGGGCAGGACGGGAAAGGATGCCATCGCCATCCATGAGCGCGAACGTCCCGACGTCATCATCCTCGACTTCGCCATGCCCGATGGCAACGGTCTCGAGGCGACCCGCGCCATCGTGGCGAAGGATCCGGAGGCGCGCATCATCATGATCACAGGCTATGATCCCGAAAGCGTGGCGCGAGAGGCCACTCGTGCGGGCGTGAAGGGGCTCATTCTCAAAACCGATGCGGGGCAGGTGCTCGAGCAGGCGATCGAGACGGTGCTGGCCGGTGGTTCCTATTTCTCCTCGTCGCCGGGCGGTCTCGCGGCCGGGTTTGCGGAGATCGGCCTGGAGCGCAAAGGCGCGAACTCACTCAGCTCGCGAGAGAAGGAGATCATCGGACTCATCGGCGACGGGCTCACCAGCAAGGAAATCGGCGGCATGCTCGGCATCAGCGCCCGCACCGTGGAGACGCATCGGGCCAACATCATGCGCAAGCTCAACATGCGCTCGGTCGTCGA
>RFJS01000169.1 GCA_003694825.1 Verrucomicrobiota bacterium
CTTGGACAGTTGTGCCTTGGCGCGGACAACCGTTCAGGGCATACGCGAACCTCATGTCGTCTCTGCGGCTCAACCGTGTGCTCGCCTTCGTCCCTCTGCTCGGACGCCTTCGCCGCTACCGGTGGAGTGACCTGAGGCACGACGCCCGCGCCGGGCTCAACGTCGCCCTGCTCGATTTCCGCAGAGCATGGCCTACGCGATGATCGCCGGCCTGCCGGTGCAGGCGGGCCTCTACGGTTCGGCACTGGGTTCGGTGTCCGCTCCGTGGTTTGCCAGTTCCCGCTTTCTCATCGCCGGCCCGTCGAATGCGACGGCCGTCCTCCTCCTCTCGGGCATGGCCACGCTCAACATCCCCGAAGGCCAGCGGCTCGCCGTCCTTCCGGTGCTCGTGATGATGGTCGCCACGGTTTTCCTGCTCGGCGCCGCCCTCAACGCGGGCGTCATCGTCCGCTATATCTCCCGGACGGTGATCACCGGCTACGTCACGGCCGCCGGATGCCTGATCGTCGCCAACCAGATCAAAAACGTCCTCGGCCTGCACATCGCCCGCGACAGCACGCTCTTCAGCACCGTCTGGCACACGCTCCAGGCCCTCCCCGAGACCAACCCCGTCGCCCTCGCCACCGGCGCATCCACCCTCGTTCTCTACTTTCTGCTCCGGCGTTTCCTGCCGGGACTTCCCCATGTGGCGATCACCCTGACAGTGGTGACGGCCGCCACCACAGCCCTGACCCACTTCGCCGGCCTCTCCTTCGAAACACTCTCCGCCGCGGGCGTGGGCGATTTCTCCCTCGCGCTGCCTCAGGTGGACCTCGAACTGTGTTCGAAACTGGCCAGCCCCGCCATCGCCATCGCCTTCCTCGCCTTTCTCGAGAGCACCTCGATCGCCAAAACGCTCGCTGCCCGCGCCGGCGACACGATCGATGTGCGTCAGCACATGATCAGCCTCGGTATCGCCAACGCCGTCAGCGCACTTGGCCGCGGCATGCCCGTCTCCGGTTCTCCGGCACGCTCGACGCTCAACTGGAGCAGCGGCGCCCACACGCCACTGGCCAATTTCATCAGTGGCCTTCTCGTCATCGCGGGCATCATCACGTTGAGCCCCTTGATCGCCCTCATTCCCAAGGCCGGGCTGGGGGCGCTGGTCATCGCCGTCGGCCTCGCCCTGATCGACCCCAGGACGATCGCCCAGGTTGTGCGCACCACTCGCTCCGATGCCGCCACTTTCGCGGCGACGGCCATCGGCGGCATTCTCTTCCCCCTCGACACAGCCATCTTTCTGGGCGTGCTCACCTCCCTGCTCCTCTTCCTCCACAAGGTCGCGCAGCCCAAACTCGTCGAATACGCCTTCAACCAGCGCGGCGAGCTCGCGGAAAAGACTTCCGAGCAAGCCCGGACCGTGCCCGCCGTCTCCATCGTCCACGTCGAGGGCGACCTGTTTTTCGGCGCCGCCGACGTCTTCCTCGAACAGATGCGGCTGCTCGTGCAGACGGAAAACCTCAAGGTCATCCTCCTGCGCATGCGCAATGCCCACAATCTCGACGCCAGCGCCGCCTTCGCCATCGCCGAACTGGTGAAGTTTGCCCGCCAGAACGGTCGGGATGTCGTCGTCAGCGGCCTGCAGCCCGACGCCGAGGCGGTGTTTCGGCGTTCCGGTCTTCTCGACCTCATCGGCGAACAGAACATCTTCCGCTACACTCCGGAAAACGTCACCCTCTGCACCCGCGACGCCCTGAAGCGGGCCCAGCAGATCATCGGCGCCGAGAAAGCCGACATCATCCTCTTCGCCAAGCCGACGATTCCAGAGGATTAAGCGGTCGAGCCGTCGAGAACGCGGCCACCTCGCCTTTCCACCGCACGTTTTTTGCGCGGCGCGTCCCGCACCCTGCGCCTGCCACCGCCGCCGCCGGAAAACTGCAGCAGCACCGGCGGCGGGCATCGCATCGGCGATTCAATTCAGGCGCATCGCTTGGCAAGCAACGCGAAGCCGTTTGCCCCCACCTCTGGCATATTCACTCGGCATACGGCGCGAGAAGGTGCCGTGCAATCCCAGCCGAGCATGGTTAAAGACAACGTTTCCAACACCCCCTCCTATAAGACCGTCGACGGCAACGAAGCAGTGGCCTCCGTTGCCTATCGGATGAACGAGCTGTTCGCGATCTATCCGATCACGCCGTCATCCCCGATGGCCGAATTTTGCGATGAGTGGTCCGCGCTCGGACGCAAGAACCTCTGGGGCGATGTCCCGAAGGTCGTCGAAATGCAGTCCGAAGGTGGCGCGGCCGGCCTCCTGCACGGCTCCCTCCAGGGTGGCGCTCTGACCTCCACGTTCACGGCATCTCAGGGCCTGCTCCTGATGATCCCGAACATGTACAAGATCGCGGGCGAGCTGACCCCCTGCGTGATTCATGTCACGGCCCGCACGATCGCCACCCATGCGCTCTCCATCTTCGGCGACCACTCGGACGTCATGGCCTGCCGGCAGACGGGCTTCGCCATGCTCGCCTCCAACAGTGTGCAGGAAGCCCAGGACTTCGCCGCCATCGCCCATGCCGCTACCCTGCGCGCCCGCGTCCCCTTCCTGCATTTTTTCGATGGCTTCCGCACCTCGCACGAGGTCAGCAAGATCGTCTCGATCCCCGATGAAGTGCTGCTGAAGCTCGTCGACGAAGACGCCCTCAAAGCCTTCCGTGACCGCCGCCTCACCCCGGACAAGCCCGTCATCCGCGGCACGGCTCAAAACCCGGACGCCTTCTTCCAGGCCCGAGAGGCCATCAACCCCTTCTACGCCGTCACGCCCGAGATCGTCCAGAACGTCATGGACGAGTTCGCCGAGCTCACCGGCCGTCGCTATTCACTTTTCGACTTCGAAGGCGACCCCGAGGCCGACCGCGTGATCGTCGTCATGGGTTCCGGCGCGGAGACGGTGGCCGACACCGTCGCCGCCCTCAATGCCCGCGGCGAAAAGGTCGGCGTGCTCAAGGTCCGGCTCTACCGTCCCTTCTCGGTCAAGGATTTCGCCGGTCTCATCCCCGCCACGACCAAAACCATCGCCGTGCTCGACCGGACCAAGGAGCCCGGCGGCGCCGGCGAGCCGCTCTACCTCGACGTCGTCACCGGCCTGCAACAGGCCCGGGAAGAGGGCTGGCTGAAAACGCCCGAGCTGCCCCGCGTCATGGGTGGCCGCTACGGTCTCAGCTCCAAGGAATTCACGCCCGCCATGGTCATGGCCATTTTCCGCGAGGCCGCGAAGGAAAAGCCGCGCCGCGAATTCACCGTCGGCATCAACGACGACGTCACCCATCTCTCGCTCGACTTCGACCCGACCGAGAGCATCGAGGCGGACGACGTGCGCCGCGCCGTCTTCTTCGGCCTCGGCTCCGACGGCACGGTCGGCGCCAACAAAAACACCATCAAAATCATCGGTGAAGAGACCGACCTGGCCGCGCAGGGCTACTTCGTCTACGATTCCAAGAAATCCGGGGCGATCACGATCTCCCACCTGCGTTTCGGTCCGCGCCCCATCCGCGCGCCCTACCTGATCTCGCAGGGGACTTCGTCGCCTGCCACCAGTTCGCCTTCCTCGAGTCCTACGACATTCTCAGCTATGCCGCACCGGGAGCGACATTCCTGCTGAATTCGCCCATCCCCGTCGACAAGCTCTGGGACCGGCTTCCGCGCGAAATCCAGAAGACGATCCACGAGAAGCAACTCAAGGTGTATGCGATCGACGCCTACGATGTCGCCCGCCGCAGCGGCATGGGCGGCCGCATCAACACCATCATGCAGGTCTGCTTCTTCAAGCTCTCCGGTGTCCTTCCGCCCGACGAGGCCATCGACAAAATCAAGAAGGCCATCGAAAAAACCTACGGTCGCAAAGGGCCGGAAATCGTCCGCAAGAACTTCCAGGCCGTCGACAACGCCCTCGATGCGCTCCACGAAGTGCCCATTCCCGCGGACAACGAAAACGGCAAGCCGCTGCCGCCCGTTGTCTCCCCGGCCGCTCCGGAATTCGTCCAGCGCGTCACTGCCACGATGCTCCGTGGCAAGGGTGACCTGCTGCCCGTGAGCGCCTTCCCCGTCGACGGCACCTGGCCGGTCGGCACCGCCAAATGGGAGAAGCGCAACGTCGCCACCGAAATCCCCGTCTGGGACCCGTCGGTCTGCATCCAGTGCAACAAGTGCGTCAACATCTGCCCGCACGCCGCGATCCGCGCGAAGTTCTACGATCCGGCCCTGCTCGAAGGCGCACCGGAAACCTTCAAATCCACGAAGTTCCGCTCCCGCGACTTCCCCGACCAGCTCTACACCCTGCAGGTCGCTCCCGAGGACTGCACCGGCTGCTCGCTCTGCGTGCAGGTCTGCCCGGCCAAGAACAAGGCCGATCCGCGCCGCAAGGCGATCAACATGGAGCCGCAGCTTCCGCTGCGCGAAACCGAACGGACCAATTACGAATTCTTCCTCAGCCTGCCCAACCCGGACCGCACGAAGATCAAGCCCGAGGTGAAAATGTCGCAGTTCCTCGAGCCGCTCTTCGAATACTCCGGAGCCTGCGCCGGCTGCGGCGAGACCCCCTACATCAAGCTCGTCACCCAGCTCTTCGGCGACCGCGCCGTCATCGCCAACGCCACCGGATGCTCCTCCATCTACGGAGGCAACCTGCCGACCACGCCCTACACGACCAATGCCGAGGGCCGTGGCCCGGCCTGGTCAAACTCCCTGTTCGAGGACAACGCCGAGTTCGGCACCGGCATCCGCTATGCCCTTGACCATCTCAAAGATCGCGCCCGGCTTCTGCTCCACCGCCTCGCACCCCAGGTTGGCGACGAGCTGGTGCGCAACCTGTGCATCGACGGCCCGCTCGACGAAGCGGCACTGAAAGTCATGCGCGACCAGGTCGCCGCTCTGCGCGAGAAACTCGTCTCCATCGACTCGCCCGACGCCGCCGAGCTCAACCAGATCGCCGACCACCTCGTGCCCAAGAGTGTCTGGATCTTCGGCGGTGACGGCTGGGCCTACGACATCGGCTACGGCGGTCTCGACCACGTCCTCACCCTCGGACGCAACATCAACATCCTCGTGCTCGACACCGAGGTGTATTCAAACACCGGAGGTCAGCGCTCGAAATCCACGCCGCTCGGCGCCACCGCCAAGTTCAGCATGGGAGGCAAGGAAGCCCCGAAGAAGGACCTCGGTCTGATCGCCATGAGCTACGGCAATGTCTACGTCGCCCGCATCGCCATCGGCGCGAAAGACACCCAGACGCTCAACGCCATCCGCGAGGCCGAATCCTACGACGGACCGTCCCTGATCCTCGCCTACAGCCCGTGCATCGCCCACGGCTTCGCCATGCACCTCGGAGCCGAGCAGCAGAAACTCGCGGTCGACTCCGGCCACTGGCCGCTCTACCGCTTCGATCCGCGCAAGCGCGACGAGGGCCTCAATCCGCTCACCCTCGATTCTCCGCCGCCGAAGGCAGCGCTCGCCCGCTACCGGCAGAACGAGCTGCGCTTCCGCGCCCTGGAGAAGCTCAATCCCGAAAAGGCCCACGAATACGCCGAGGTCGCCGAGCACATCTCCCGGGCCCGCTACCACATGTATCGACAGATGGCCGAAATGAGCGTGCTCAAGCCCCCCGGACACGGGGCGGACGAGGCGCCCGCCGAGCCGTCCGCCAGCGAAGTCGCCGACAACTGAGACCCACCCGCCATCCGCAATGAACCTCGAAACCGAATACCTCGGGCTCAAACTGCCCCACCCGCTGATCCCGGGTGCCTCGCCACTGGCCAGCAACCTCGACACCGTCAAACAACTCGAGGACGCCGGCGCCGCGGCCATCACCATGCACTCCCTCTTCGAGGAGCAGCTCATCCAGGACCAGTGGTCCACGCACGTGCATACCGATTCGGTTGCCGAGTCCTTTGCGGAAGCGACCTCTCTGTTCCCGAATCTCGAGGACTTTCAGCTCGGGCCGGACGAATACCTCGAGCAGCTTCGCAAGATCAAGGAGACCGTCGACATCCCGGTCATCGCCTCGCTCAACGGCACGCGCATCGGCGGATGGATCGACCATGCGAAGCTCATCGAGGAGGCGGGCGCCGATGCGCTCGAGCTCAACGTCTACTACGTCGCCACCGATCCCGGAGAGACCACCGAGGAAGTCGAATCCCGCACCCTCGACATCCTCCGGGCGGTGCGCGCCGCCGTCAAAATCCCGCTCGCGATCAAGCTCTCGCCCTACTACTCGGCCTTCGCCAACTTCGCGCGCGAGCTCGATGTGCTCGGGGCCGACGGCCTGGTGCTGTTCAACCGCTTCTACCAGCCCGACATCGATCCCGAGAATCTCGAGACCACGCCGAAACTGGAGCTGTCCAATTCGCACGAACTGCGCCTGCGGCTGCGCTGGCTCGGGATCCTCTGCGAAAACGTCGAGTGCTCGCTCGCCTGCTCCGGTGGTGTGCATCGGGCCATCGATGTCATCAAGGCCGTCATGGCCGGCGCCGACGCCGTCCAGTGCGTCTCCGCCCTCCTGCATTTCGGGCCGAAACACATCACAACCCTGCTGGATGGCATCCGCTACTGGATGGAAGAACATGAATAC